>JAYWAQ010000652.1:0-3286 GCA_043782305.1 Burkholderiales bacterium | reverse complement strand
ACGATCCAGCCGCGCAACTCCATCGCGCGAACAACCGTGTAGGTCGTGGGCTCCATCACGCCGACCTCGTCGCTGAGCTGCTTCTGCGTGAGGCCGTCCGCCTCCCACAGCACGCGCAAAAAAGTCCAGTGCCCGAACGGCACTTCGTGCTCCACGAGTCGTACCTGCAGCGCACGTTGAAACGACCGTGTCGCGTCCTTCACCAAATGCGCGAAGCGATCATCGGGTACCGCCTCGCGCCAGTGTCGCAGGATGGTTTGCGATTCAGAACCCCGCCCGAGCGTCTGACGTTTACCGGGCGTGCGACGGGGTGATTTTGGCGTGGCGGTGGAACTCATCGAACGATTATCGCCGCCACGGAACCTGCCAACAGAGCGCGATTTCACCGTCACTGCGGGCTGACGTGAGAATGGCTAGGCAGGCCTCGGTCGTCGCGCGCGCCCATGCGCCGTCGTGCCGCGCGGCCGCTCCTTCGCGCAGCGTGGCCCAAACTTCATCGATCACTTCGCGACGCGGCACACCGGAAAACGGCGTCGGAACAAAGTCGCGCGTTGCGTCCGAGTAAACCCAAACTCCGGTTGGCGTCACCCGCAAATCGGCGCGATCACAACTGACGATGACCGGTCCGAAATGCTCATGCGCCGTTGGCATCGGACCCCGCACATAAGCGGGTCCGCCATAGTTGCGCGCCGCTTTCGCGCTGGCTTCATCCTCCGTGCCAGCACCGATCACACTGAGCCGCTTGCGCGCTCGCCCATACGAATGGGTGTCCGTGGCCACGCCAAGCTCTCCCATACCGTCCATCCATTCGTCGCTGTCGAAATGGCCGTAGCCGCTGTAAGTCACGTTGGCAAACGCACCCGACTCAAATCGAATCAGCGCGCTGTATGCGCCTTCGGTGGCGCGCGTCACGTCCCAGTTCCCCGTCATTGCGCGCACGGTACGCACCATCCCGCCACCGAGCAGGCGAATCATGTCCATCTGATGCGCGGCCTGACTGTGAATCACACCGCCGCCCTCGTCGGTTTTCAGCTCTTCAGGACGACGTGGACGATACAAGAAATCGGTGTAGCTCAATGCGTGAATCATGCGTACTTCGCCGACTGCACTGCTGTCGATGAGCTCGCGCGCTTTGAGCACGGGCGAGTCGAAGCTGTGACTCGGGCCGACGATCAGTGTACGGCGCGCAGCGCGCATCGCATCAATCGCGAGCGTGCATTCATCCAGCGTGACCGCCATCGGCTTTTCGAGCAAGACGTGCTTGCCGTGCGCTGCGGCCATTGCAACATGTTGCGCATGAAACTGATGCGGCGACGCGATGTAGATCAGCTCCACATTTTCGTCGGCACAAAGCGCTTCGGCGGTTTCATAAGTCCGCCCGGAAAAATCCCTCTCGAATTGTGAACGTGTGGCGGCAGAGGGGTCGCACGCAGCCACAAGCCGCACGCGAGCATCACGCTGAAACGTATTGAGCATCAAGGTGAATGCGCGACCCAGACCGATGACGCCAACGCCAATACCCGCGCCCATCGAAGCCGCGCTCACAGATCAAGCACCAGTTCACCCGCTGCCGCGCGCGACACGCAAACCATGACGTGATCGCGCTTTTCCTCGTCGCTCAACACCATGTCACGATGCTCAACGTCGCCCGAGACGAGCCCCGTTTTGCATGACCCGCAGGTGCCGCTCTCGCACGAACTACGGACGACGCAGCCATTTGCGCGCAGGGCTTCCAGCAACGTTTGCTCCGGGCTCACCGAAAAGTGTTTTCCGGTGCGCTGGAGCGTCACAGCAAACGCCCGGTTCTCGGACACTGCCTTAGCGTCAACGCCAAAGCTTTCAAAATGAACCGAGCCTGACGGCCAGTGACCAGTCATGTCGGCCACGCTCTCCATCAATCCTTTTGGCCCGCAACAGTAAACATGCGCACCCGTCGGTTTCTCAAACACGGGCCAAAAGTCAAATGCGTTATTGATATCACCGTTGTCGTAGTGAGCCGTAACGAGCCCCGGAAATTCTGTTTGCAATACGTGGGCAAACGCTGCACATTCAACATCGCGCGTGCAGTAGAAAAGTTGAAACGAATGATCGCTGTCGGTGCTCTCCCGGCTGCGTTTCAGGCTGCGCATCATCGAAAGAATCGGTGTGATGCCAATGCCACCCGCAACGAAAATTGACTTCTTGGCCCGTGCCGACATTTCAAAATTATTCCGCGGCGCACTGATAGTCAGGATCGAGCCTTCTTGAACGTGATCAACCATACTGATCGAGCCGCCGCGACCGTGGCCGTCGCGTTTCACGGCAATTTCATAGCGCGTCGTGTCAGAAGCATCACTGCACAACGAATAATTGCGACGAACGCCTTTAGGCGTGACAACGGTGAGGTGCGCGCCTGGAGTGAAGACAGGTAGTGAGCCGTCCTCAATCGCCACCAGTTCAAAGAGAAACGTATCCCGCGCAACCGCTCGCTTGCGAGCGACGCGAACGTTGAACAGTGATTCATCCTTGACGTCGTTTAATGTGCCTGCGCTCGTCATTTCACTCTTTCGCACGTCGGACTTGCGCTTTTAACAAAGCTCATTTATCTTAGCCCACTAAGTATATTTCCATCCATCATGATGATATCCACACGAACAGAGACAACATGCTGACTCATGAGGAAAACGAACTGTTGTGTCGCGTCGAAGGCAGCGCGCCGATGGGGCAACTCATGCGCCAACATTGGACACCCGTTTGCCTGATCGAAGAAGTCAGTGAACCGGACGGTGCGCCCGTGAAATCGCGCGTCTTCGGCGAAGACCTCGTGGTGTTCCGCGACACGAATGGTGATGTCGGTGTGATGGATGAATACTGCCCGCACCGCCGCGTATCGCTCGTATTTGGTCGCAACGAAGATTGCGGTTTGCGCTGCCTGTATCACGGCTGGAAGATGGACGTTAAGGGCAATGTGATCGAGATGGTTTCGGAGCCACAGGCGAGCGTCGCAGCGCAGAAAGTGAAGCACAAGGCCTATCCGGTGCAGGAATGGGGCGGCCTCGTCTGGGCCTACATGGGCGCGGATCACGGCACAGCGACGATGCCAGCGTTCACGCCGCCGGCATGGGCACCGACGGCTGACACGCAGGTGACGATTGCCAAGGCGATCATCCCCTGCAACTGGGCGCAAATTCTCGAAGGCGCGATTGACTCGGCTCACAGTTCAAGCCTGCATTCGTCCGACATGGTGCCCGCGCGGATTGCCAGCGCGGGCGTGACGGAAACGACGTGGCTGCGCCCATCCACCGAC
>JAYWAQ010000651.1:0-3288 GCA_043782305.1 Burkholderiales bacterium | reverse complement strand
AAATTGCCGACCCCGCGTTTTTGCAACCCACCAAATTTATCGGACGCGCGTTGCAAAACTTTATCAACAGCGTGGTCGGCGAGCGCGCTATTGAAGCGTTGCCGCGCAGGTTTTGCGCGGTTGCGGCGCCCGTTGGCAAAAGCGAATTGGTGGCATTCACCTGTGGCAATACCGGCGCTGCCGTTCGTGCTTCGGCAGCGCTGCCATCGATATTTCGCCCGGTCTACATTGGTGGCATCGCATACGAGGACGGCGACACGGTGTCGCCGGTACCGATCCAGATTGCGCGCACGTTAGGCGCGACGCGAATTGTGGCGGTTGATGTGTCGGCCTTTCTGGAGGACACGCCGGATCGGGCGCCGGAGAGCTGGCGCACGCGTGATGCCGAGCGTCGCGCGGTCATTGATTACGAAGCGAAAAGCGCAGACTTTTTGCTTCGCGTTCGGTTGCCCTACTACGCCGGCGGATCGCGTGAATATCGCGAGAATCTGATTCGGCTGGCGGACAGTCAGACGCGTGGCGCGATTGAACGTATCGCAGCGGTTTTGCGCGAATAGGCCGAGAACCGTTCGCGCTACTTGGCGCTCCATTCACCCGCCGCGCCCAATGCAGATTTCGCATCATCGCGAAGCCAGGCTTTTGCCTTGGTGTCGCCCTTGACATAAGCGTCCAGAAATTTGAGCGTCAGCACGCTGGTTTTCTCGCGAATTATTTGAGCAGTCGCTGCGGTCGTGCTCTCATGATTTTCGCCGGTGACACGATTGATCCACTGCGCCTCGCGCAGTTCACCGCCATTGAAGACGGAGTGATCACCACCGTCGAACACCACCCGGAACTTGTCGCCTGCAACTTGCGCATCGAAAAGTGCAGCGCGATTTTTCGGGTTGCTCCCGGCGCCCAACACGTCGCCGTCGATGGTTCCGGTCACTGTAAAAAACGGCTTCGTCATTTCGCCGTAGCGTTCCGGCCACGTTCGCTTGAGCCCCTGCGTTGCCGGGCTGAAGGCGATGAACGCGTTGATCCGCACGTCCGCCAACGACTTGATCGGGCCGGGATAGCGCTCGCCCGCCAGTGACATCGTGGTGCGCGCTCCGAAGCTGTGCCCCGTCATCGCGATGCGCGAAAGATCAGCGCGTTTGACCCACACCGGAGCATCCGTTTTCGATTGTTGCCGTGCGAATTCATCGAGCAAAAAACGTACGTCGTCTACGCGCCCTAACAATTGCTCCGCAGTTGCGCCCCGCATCAGTCGTTGCTTCGGCAGGCCTTCGCCCGCCCCTCGCCACAACGATTCGTCGCTGCCGGGATGTTGCACATGAACGACCAGATAGCCGTTCGCCGACCAATGCTCACCCCACGCCTTGCCGCCTTCTCGCGATCCGCCGAGGCCGTGAGAAAAGATGACGAGCGGCACTCTGTCCAAACCGTCGGGCACGCGCACCTTGAGCGGCAAAGTACGTTCTCGCGCAGCGTCTTTCCACTCTATGTCCAGCACTTGCGGTGCGGCGAATGCAAATGCGGAAGCGAGCGCCAGGCAGGCAGCACCAACGAGGGAGGCGACACAACGTTTCATCCGCATGAATGTATACCTCGCCGCACCTTTCCCGCCCGCGCATAATGCAAGCAAACGTAACTGTACAGTTCGGCTTCAGGCCCGACATCCATCATGAATACCATCGCCAGTCTCCACGCTCATTTCAACGACGGCAGCGACAGCCCAGCGGCGCTGATCGAACGCCAAATGGCTCGCGTGACCGATCTGGCGGGCGAGGGCTCGAGAGCGTTCCTGTCGCTCGATCAGGCTGCCGTGAAAAACGCAGCGCAAACGTCGCAGCAACGCATGAAAGCACGCAGCGCTCGCCCGCTCGAAGGCATCACCATTTCGATCAAGGATTTATTTGACGTTAAAGGCGAGGTCACCGGCGCGGGCTCCACCGTCCTGCGCTCGCGCCCCGCTGCCACGGAAGACTGTCCCGCCGTGGCGCGCTTGCGCGACGCGGGTGCGATCATTTTCGGTCGCAACAACATGGTCGAATTCGCGTATTCCGGGGTCGGCATCAACCCGCACTTCGGCACGCCGCGTAACGTGTGGCGACGTACAGCGGACGGCAACGGACGCGTGCCCGGCGGATCGAGCAGCGGCGGCGGTGTGGCGGTCGCTGACGGCATGGTGGTCGCTGCGCTCGGTTCCGACACAGGGGGCAGCGTGCGTCTGCCTGCTGCGTTGAACGGCGTTTGCGGGTTCAAGCCGACGGCCGTGCGCGTGCCCGTTGTCGGTGCGATCCCGCTCTCGGTATCGCTCGATTCGGTCGGGCCGATTGCCAATTCGGTGGATTGTTGCTCACGCATTGACGCCGTGCTGGCGGGCGAGATTTACGCGCCATCGCCGATGCGATCCTTGCGCGGCGTTCGTCTGCTCAAACCGGTCTCGCTGATCTGGCGCGAGCTGGATCCGGAAGTTGAAACGAGCGTCAACACTGCGACCGAAAAGCTGCGTACGGCGGGGGCGGAAATTGTGGAAACGCAGCTGCCGTTGCTCGATGAATTGTTTGATCGTGCGGGCGTCGCCGGTGCCGAGGCCTACGACTGGCACGCGGCCAACGTTAACGTGAACGGAAAGGGCTATGACCCGCGCGTGTGGCAGCGAATTCTGATGGGCCGTGACGCGACGCGTGCAGCCTACGCTGGGCTTATTGCCTATCGCCGATTCTGGATTGATCGCATGAATATCGCGCTTGCGGGATTTGATGCCGTGATCTGCCCCACGGTTGCCTGCATCGCGCCGGAAATTGCGCCGCTCGTTGCCGATGACGCGCTGTTCTTCAAAACCAACGCACGCATTTTGCGCAACACGGCGTGGGTCAATTTCCTGGATGGCTGCGCGTTGACAATGCCGTGCCACCCACCAGGCGAGGCGCCGGTGGGTCTGCAGCTGGCGGGTGCGCACGGCAAGGATCACGCGATTCTTACGCTCGGACTGGCGTGCGAAGCGGCGCTGACCGCTCCAAATTGACTTGAATCGTGTTCAGCAGCTTTGTTCTGTAATGACGACGCTAAAGGGGCTGCAAGCGCTTTATTGCTAAAGTCGATAAATAGCGATTCCTGCATCTAGCCCCAGTGAAATGGACGATGCACCGAAAAGCTATAACCCAACAACTACGCCATCGACATCCCACCAGAACGCAACCCGTCGACCGCACCGACTGCCAGCAAACGGCTTTGCAGCGCCTTGCGCGCGCGGTGAACGCGAACCCAGATGTTCTGCTCGGTCACGCCCAGACGCTCGGT
>JAYWAQ010000650.1:0-3296 GCA_043782305.1 Burkholderiales bacterium | reverse complement strand
ACCCTGCAAGCACTTGCGCGCTTCAATAAACGACTCCGAGGGGATGCCAATCGCGCCGGAGATTTCGTCGCATTGCGCATCGGTCAGACCGAGGCCCGGATCGATGAATACTTTTTTGATCGCGTCGGGGTTGCGGTGTGCAACTTCCTCGATATCCATACCGCCTTCAGCGGAGGCGAGGAGCGCCACACGTTGCGTGCCACGGTCGAGCACCATCGAAACGTACAGTTCCTTTTTGATGTCCGCACCGTCTTCGATGAACAGGCGACGCACCTTCTGGCCCACAGGGCTGGTTTGATGCGTGATGAGCTGCATGCCGAGAATCGCGGTGGCGTATTCGCGCACCTGCTCCAGCGACTTCGCGACCTTGACGCCGCCGCCTTTGCCGCGACCGCCAGCATGAATTTGCGCCTTGACCACCCACACCGGGCCGCCGAGTTCTTGAGCCGCTTTTACCGCTTCTTCCACCGAGAAAGCCGGAATGCCGCGAGGCACCGGAACGCCGAATTCGCGAAGAATCTGTTTGCCTTGGTACTCGTGAATTTTCACGCTAACCCCTTCTTTTATTTAAGTGACTGATTTCTGGTGTGTGGGAGCGGTTTCACCGTGATTACTACGGTGGTCACGGCAGCAATCGCGGTGAAACCGCTCCCACAGGTGATTCTTAAGTTGCGGCTTCGGCGGTCTCGCCAACGTACCACGTCGGGTAATACACGCGAACGGTTTCGCTGGTGGTCGCCAACGCATGACAGGAATCCAGTTGAAACGGCTTCTTGCCGTCGTGCGAATCGGTCTCACTGCGAATGCCGGCAAACGTCTGCACCGCAGCGGTCGGCAGATAACCCAGCAATTCGGATAAATGCGTGCAACCCTTAACGCCGCCCATGTTCTCGGCTATGGATTTGCGGAAGCCTTTCAGCAGATTGGCACCGATCAATTTTTTGTACTCCGGCGTGATGCGATTGCACTGGCCGGGGTAAGGCATGTCATCGGTCGCAGCCTCGATGTTGATCACGGTAAAGCTGCGATCAATCGTCACCCGCGCCCACATCTGATGCACCGGAATGTCTTTGCTGCGCGTGCCCATCGCGAGCTTGTAGTCGCGATCCTTATTGTCCGTAATGTGCGCCTCAATATCGAACAGCCCATCGTCGCGACGGAAGCCTTCGTAGCTCACACGGCGTAAATGCAGGCGCTCGCGGGCAGCAGGAGAAGACAACGGCATGTGACGTTTTTTTGGTGAAACGCAATCACCGATCAACCACAAGCTGGAACGGGCTGAAGCCAGCATGAGCCTTGTTCGGCGACGCGATAGACTGTGTCGGGAGGATGATTCTAGCGCGCCGCCCGGCAAAGTGTTGTGCGGTGCAGCGGAGCACCAGAATGAGCCCAAATACCCGTGGAGGACGTGTACATGAGTGCAAAAAAGTACGTTTTGGCGCTGGATCAAGGCACCACCAGCTCACGGGCGATCCTGTATAACAACTCGGGCGCACCGGTTGCCTCGGCACAGAAGGAATTTCGCCAGCATTTTCCGCAGCCAGGCTGGGTTGAGCATGATGCCAATGAAATTTGGGAAACTCAGCACGAGGTGATGCTGGGCGCGATCACCAAAGCCGACGCGCGTCCCGACGAAATCGCTGCAATTGGCATCACCAATCAGCGTGAAACCACCGTCGTTTGGGACCGCGCGACCGGCAAGCCGATTGCCAACGCCATTGTCTGGCAGGATCGGCGTACGGCGGGGCTGTGCGACGAACTCAAGGCGCAGGGCAAGGCCGCGCTGATTCAACAGAAAACGGGGCTCGTGCTGGATGCCTATTTCTCGGGCACTAAGCTGAAGTGGTTGCTCGATACAGTGCATGGCGCCCGCCAACGGGCGGAGCAAGGCGAATTGGCGTTTGGCACGATTGACGCGTGGTTGATCTGGAATCTCACCATTGGAAAAGTGCATGCAACCGATCCATCGAACGCGAGTCGCACGTTGCTGTTCAATATTCATACCAATGCGTGGGACGACGAACTGCTCGCGTTGCTCAACATCCCGCGCGCGGTATTGCCCGAAGTTCGCCCCTCATCCGGCGCGTTCGGCGAAGCACTGATTGACGGCGTTGCCGTCCCGATTGCCGGTGATGCGGGCGACCAGCAGGCCGCACTTTTCGGCCAGGCTTGCCACTCGCCCGGCATGGCGAAAAACACTTACGGCACGGGCTGTTTTTTGCTGCTTAATACCGGATCTAAAGCAGTGACCTCGACGAACAATTTGCTGACGACGACCGCGTGGCAACTCGCCGACAGCCCGCCACAATACGCGCTCGAAGGCTCCGTCTTCATTGGAGGTGCCGTCGTGCAATGGCTCCGTGATGGCTTGCGCGCCATCAAAACCGCGGCTGATGTCGAGGCGCTGGCCGCCGAAGTGCCCGACTCTGGAGGCGTCTACCTCGTGCCCGCCTTCGCAGGCCTCGGCGCGCCGCATTGGGATCCGTATGCACGCGGCGCGATGTTCGGCCTGACGCGCGGCAGCGGCATCACGCACATCGCGCGCGCAGCGCTCGAATCCATTGCGTTCCAGTCCGCCGAAATGCTTGCTGCAATGGAGAAAGACGCAGGCCTCAAGCTCACCGAATTGCGGGTGGACGGCGGTGCAACGGCGAACAATCTGCTCATGCAAATTCAGGCCGATTTGCTCGGCGTGCCAGTGGTGCGACCGAAAGTGCTGGAGACCACCGCGCTGGGAGCCGCCTATCTCGCGGGGCTCGCCGTTGGTTTCTGGAAAGACGCTAGCGACATTCAACGCAATTGGCAGGTGGATCGAATCTTCGATCCGACGTTATCGCGAGATCGCGCGGGCGAGATGATGGCGGGTTGGGCGAAAGCGGTTGAACGGAGTAAACAATGGGCAAACTGAGAATTCTTCTCGCGGGATTCGCGGGCGCGCTGACATTCGCAAGCGCCTACGCTGTCGAACCGCTGCCTGTATTCGACGCCCACCTGCACTACAACATCGAGGCGCGCGAGAGCTATCCGCCAGCGAAAGTACTGGAAATTTTCCGGCAGAGCAATGTGCGCGGCATCCTCGCGACATCGCGGCCGAACGACGGTTCGGTGCTGTTGATGAAAGCCGCGCTCACAGCCAATCCTGCGTTGACGGTGGTGCCGTTTATTCGCGTTTATCGTGATCGCGCCGACTACGGAACGTGGCACAAAAATCCCGAAATCGTCGCCATGATCGAGCGCGAATACGCCGAAGGTGAGATGAAGGGCAAGGTGCGCGGCATCGGTGAATTTCATCTGTA
>JAYWAQ010000649.1:0-24237 GCA_043782305.1 Burkholderiales bacterium | reverse complement strand
CTGGTTGAAAGCGGTCAGCACCAGCGCCACAGCGGCCGCGAGCACACCCAATCCGCCGAGGATCAGGGCAAGTCGTATTTGTTTAATCGTCATGGCGTTTCGTGAATTTCTTGCATCGATTGAATAGCGGCTTTTCGAGCGCTGCGAAGGCTCACAAGTTCCGCGATAACCGCGATCAGCAAAGCGCCGTAGCTGCCCCACACGAAAAATCCGCGCCCGCCCATATCCCAAAACGCGCTCCACGACTCCCAGATCATTTGACCGCCTCCTTGAGCCAGGCCGCACCCTGCTCGCGCTCAATGATTTGTGTGCGCAGTCGGTACATCGACGCGGCAACACAATATGCCCAGAAGGCAAACGTCATGATCAGCATGGCCCACAACATGGTGGTGGCCATCGACGAACTTCCGGGCCGCACCGACGAGCCCTGATGCAGGGTCGTCCACCATTTCACGCTGAAATAGATGATCGGGACATTGATTGCGCCGACAAGGGCAATCAACGCCGATGCGCGGTCGCCCTTCTTTTTGTCATCGAATGCAGCGGCGAGCGCCATGTAACCGACGTAGAGGAAAAACAGAATGAGCGTGGACGTAATCCGCGCGTCCCACACCCAATACGTGCCCCAGGTCGGACGGCCCCAGAGCGAACCCGTCCACAACGCGACCACGGCCATGATCGCGCCGGTGGGTGCGAGCGCGTGGCTCATCATGAATGACAGGCGCGTGCCGAGCACGAGCCCCATCCCCGCCCAGAATGCCATCGCAAGATAGATCACCATCGTCATCCATGCTGCGGGAACGTGAATGAAGATGACGCGGTAAACCTCCCCTTGCGTCGCTTCCGTTGGCGCAACGAAGAACCCAACATAAATCCCAATAGCCACGAGCAAAATCGCGAGTGCCCAGCCGACCCTTTCGATCTTGCCGGCGAGCGGATAGAACGTGGCGGGCGAGGCGTAGCGCCAGAACCAGCGTCCTGCAAATTTATCGTTCGATTGTTGTTCGGTGCGTGCCACAGCTAATCCGTGCTTATTTTTAATGCTGCCGCAGCGGCGAGCGGACACAATGCTAGTGCAAGCAGCAGGAACGCGCCCTGCAGCGCCAGCTCCGCCACGGGCGACTCGCCGTAAAGCACTTTGAGCGCTGCGCCTGCGCCAAAGATGAGCGTCGGAATCGTCAGCGGCAGTACGAGCACGGCCGTGAGGATTGCACCGCCGCGCGCAGATACCAGCAATGCGGCGGCGATGGCACCGATCAGCAAGAGCGTCGGCACGGCCATTGCGACTGACAGCGCTAGCATGCCCGCGACATCAAAGGGCAGCGCATAAAAAAGTGCGAACACAGGCGTTGCGACGGTGAGCGCCGCGCCGAGGCCGAGCGAGAGCGCGGCAATCCGGGCCAGTATCAACACGGCCAACGGTTCACCGGACGCGAGCATGAGCTCAAGCGATCCGTCGCGTGCGTCCTCCTCAAAGAGGCGAGGCAGCGAAAGCATGGCGGATAGCAATGCGCCAACAAAAATCACACCAATCCCGATGAGTTTGAGTTTTTCCGATTCACTGCCAACTGCAAACGGAAACAACGCGCACACGATCAAAAAGAACACGATGGGATTGGCCCAGTCGCTCTTGCGCCGCGCAAAGAGCTGCATCTCGCGGCGAAAAACTGCCGCCGATGCTGCGCGCAGACTCACAGCGTTAACTCCTGAATCTTTGATGCGTTGATAGCGACCGTTTGATGCGACGTGAGAACCACGATTGCGCCTGCTTCCAGCTCCCGAGCGATCAGCAATGCAAGCTGCGCCTGCGTATCCGCGTCCAGCGCAACAAAGGGCTCGTCGAGCAACCAGGCGCGCTCGCCCGGTTGTGCGCGCAGCAGCAGACGAGCCAGCGACGCGCGTTTGCGCTGGCCTTGTGAAAGGCTTCCGAAACGGCGATTGATAAGCTTTTCCACGCCCAGTTGCGTGAGCGCACGCCGCACAACAGGTGTTGTGCCGTCGAACCCCGCCAGCGCTGCGGCGTAGCTCAAGTTCTCGGCAACGGTAAGCGCGTCGTTCATTGCATTGGCGTGGCCCGCGAAGACAGCTGCTTCGCTTGGGCGAAGTTCCGTCGAATCGGAAGCAAGCCAGCGCACCGCACCTGCCGATGCTGCCCCTAGCCCGGCGAGTATTCGCAGCAGCGTTGTCTTGCCGACTCCGTTCGGCCCGAGCACTCGTAGCAACGTGCCGGCCGCAACATCAGCATTGACGCCTGAAAAAACAGTCTTTCCGCCGCGCTCGGCAGCGAGGACTTCGAGGCGAAGATTCGCGCAGGGACTCACGAAACGGCGCGCACCTTGTACGCCGCCCAGACAGACGCGATGCCGACGATGCAGGATAAGTAGCCGACAGCCTCGTAGCCTGCGACGTGTCCGCTCGCAGATGTGGTCAACATGGCGCCGCCGACTAACGCCGCGAGTCCGGTAAACAGGTTTTGTACCGCCGAATTAAACGACATCAAGCGCCCCCGCATTTGCGGGATCGTCGCAGCAGTCACGAGCGCAGACGATGGCACAAAGCGACCGCTCACAAATATGAAAAATAGCGCCGAAACCGCCAGCTGCCCGAACAGATTCAGGCCGTAGGAGTGCGTAATGAGAACCATGGGAATGATGGATAGCAGCACAAGCCAATAATAGAACTTCGCACGTGGATAGCGATCCGTCATGCGACCAAACAGTGGGCGCGTAAAGAGCGTGACCCCGCCGCCGACGAGGTAGAAGTAGGCGAGCTGAAGCTCTGTCATGCCTTCATTGGCAACGCGTGATGGCGCGATGTAAGGAATCACCATCATGCCAGACAGGGTGAGCAGGCCGGTTGTTGCGAAGGCCCACCAGTGATTGGGCACCGAGAGGAGTTCTGCATAGCCGGCCCACAATCCCTGCGGTTTTCCCGCGCGAATGTGACCAAGCATTTTGGGCACCAGCCGCTGCGCAACCACCCACAACACGCAACACGAGATCGCCAGCGCGAGAAACGGTACGTGCCAGCCCCCATGGCCCGCAGCGTAAATCGCGAGCGGCACGCCGAGCACGGCAGACAGCGAAAACGACAACATCACGAGGCCCATTGCGCGGCCACGCCGCTCATCCGGCACCAGATCACCCACGATCGACATCGCGATTGATCCCTGCACCCCGCCAAACAGCCCCGAAATGATGCGCGCGACGAGCAACATCGCATAGCTTGGTGCCAGCGCGCAGCCGAGGGTGCCCGCGATCAGCCCAACGTAGACAAATAACAGCGCGCGTTTGCGATCAAAGCGATCTGCGATTGAAGCCATGAGTAGCGACGAAACCGCAGCGGCAAATGCGTAGGCCGAAACCAGCAAACCAAATTGAGATGTCGAAATGCCGAATTCGCGCATGAGGTGCGGTGAAAGCGGCATCAAAATCATGAAGTCAAGAATGTTGGTGAGACTCATCAGCATCAACACGATGAGAATCTGGCGTTCGCGCTTGGGGTTCAGGGCGGGGGCGGGTACTGCAGCGGGCATTGGGAAGAAATAGAAAGGGGCGGTCAGTGATGACGCGCCCCTGCTTGATTGCGGGCAAAGCCCATTTTACGGCGCGCGATAGACCCGCGCCGTTACTACTTCACCTTGCTGAAGTCACCCGCGAGGACCGACGACAACTGCGTCGGGTTCACGTATTTTTTGAGCACCGCATCGAAGTCCGCTTTCGTAAGGTTCGCAATGTTCGCTTCGATCTCGCCGACGAACGCGTAGGTTCTATCAGCATCAGACAAAGCGACCAGTTGCGCCGCAAGCGTTGCGTCCTGCGTGCGACGTACTTTCCTTTGATCGAGCAAGGACTGTTTTTGCAACGCAAACTCGTCCTCAGTGAGTTCGCCACGCAGCAGAATATTCAGTTCATCCTTGAGCGAAGCCTCGGCTTTTGCAGCATTTTGTGGGTTGGAAATAAATCCAAATGTCCACGATGCGCTATTGGAAAACGTCGGGATCGAGAGCATGCTGAACACGTCATAGCTCAAGCCCTCTTTCTCCCGAACCCGCAGAAAAAGCCGTGCTCCACCCGAGCCGCCGACAATGAAGTCCGCCAGCACGAGCGCCGGGTAGTCCGCCGCCCTGTCTTGCAGCGGGAACCCAATTCGCGTCATGTAAGTCGCGTTCTCTTTATCGGGGGTTGCGATCTTTTCCTGCTTGACCACGGTCTGTTTGTACTCGCGATTGACGCGCGCATAAGGCTGCGGCAGTTTGCTCTTTCCAAAAGCTTGTGCGAGTACCGTCTTCACGGTCGCCGCATCGAAGTCACCCACAATTGAAATTTCCGCATTGTTCAATCCACGCATCGCGTTCGCATAACTCACGATCTGTTGGCGCGTGACCGCCTTGATCGCCGCGATGCGCTCGGGAATCGTGGCTACGTAGCGCCAATCACCGACCGGATAGGTCGAGAACTGCCTCTCCAGCGCATTCTGCGCGAGGCTGTCCGGCTCAACGGCTGAGGCCTCGAGCGAGGTAATCATTTCCTTTCGCACCAGTTCCAGCTCATCGGCGGGAAAAGTCGCGCCCGCGTAGAGCTGCGAAGTGAACGACAACAGGTCATTCAAATACTGGCGCTTTGTCTGCAATCCCCCACCGCCAAGACCGACACCACCGCTGGTGCGCAGAGCGTCCATTCGGTCATGGATTTGCTGTCGCGTCAGGCCCTTCGAGCCGCGCATCAAAAGCGCGCTGGCGAGATCATCAACAGCGCGTTTGCCGAAGAGTGACTTTTCATCGCCGTACCCAATACGCAGCGCCACTTGAACCGTGTTTCCGCGCGTCTTTTTGGGCAGCAACGCAACCTTCATGCCGTTGTCGAGTTTGAAGCGTTCGATACGCTTTTCGAGGTTCTCCGCGCTTGGCTCAAACACTTCGCCCTCGGTTGCGGCCGTGTCGCCCTTGTAGTCTGCAAGTAGGGTCGCGAGCTCGGGCCGTACGGGCATGTCGGAGCGGTCTGGTTTTGCGGTCGGAATGAAGCGGCCCAGGGTGCGATTTTGCGGCTTGAAATAGGCTTTGGCGACGCGCGATACGTCAGCGACAGTCACCTTTGCCATGCGGTCGCGTTGAAAGAAAAAGAAGCGCCAGTCGCCCATCGCAATCGCCTCTGATATCGAGACAGCGAAGCGCCCCGAGTCGGCAATCGTCTGATCGTATCCGCGCGCAACCTGAAGCTTGACGCGATCAAGTTCTGCCTCGGTGAACGGCTTGTCGCCTGCCGATTCAACGCTTGACAAGAGCACGTCGCGCGCACGATCCATCGACTGCGTTTTACTCAATGTCACCCAAAAGCCCATGAGACTGGGATCAAACATCACGTCGCTCTCGACATCGACGCCCACCGCAAGCTTCGCCTTGACCAGCGATTGATACAAGCGCCCGGCCGGCTCAATGGTCATCAGATTCATCAGCATCTGCAGGGCGGGTGTATCGGCATGGGAGGCGGGTGGTGTGCGGTATGCGGAGAACAGAAACTGACTGTCGCCGACGCGACGCACCGTAATCTCACGCTCGCCATCTTGCGTCGGTTCTACTGTCCACAGCTTGGGCAGGGTACGGGTGGGCTTGGCGAGCTTGCCGAAATTCTCTGCGACAAGCGCCAGTGTTTTATCCGCATCAAACTTCCCGGCGATCAGGATCACAGCATTGTCAGGCTGGTAATACGTGCGATAGAAGGCACGCAGATTTTCGATGCCAACGTTTTCAATGTCGCTACGGTTACCAATGGTGGAGTTACCATAGTTGTGCCACGCGAACGCAGTCGCAAAAACCTTCTGATAAAGCGTTCCCTGCGGACGATTTTCGCCCATCTCGAACTCGTTCCTCACCACGGTCATCTCGGTGTCGAGCTCTTCGCGCAGGATGTTGGAGTTGACCATGCGATCCGCCTCCATTTCGATGGCCCATTTCAGGTTGTCGTCATTCGCCGTGAAGCTCTCGTAGTAATTCGTGCGGTCGAGCCAGGTGGTGCCGTTGTTGATGAAACCACGGTTGGCCATGTCCTGCCACAGCTTGGGATACTTTGGCGTCGACTTGAACAGCATGTGCTCAAGCAGGTGAGCCATCCCGGTTTCGCCGTAGCCTTCGTGCCTTGAGCCCACCAGATAAGTGATGTTCACTGTAATTTTCGGGCTCGATGCATCAGGGAATAAGAGCACCCTGAGCCCGTTGGATTTGAGCGTGTATTCGCTGATGCCTTCGACTTTGGGGCCTGCGCTGAACGCAGGATTCATCGGTTGCGCAAACGCAGCCGTCGTAAGGATTGCGAGCGCACCAACGGCAAGCCATCGCCATGTTGCGCCAAGTGTATTAGTCATCGTGAAGCACTTTAAAACAATTGAGTCGGTAGCGTAGCGGAAACGAACGTCACACGCCCTAAGCGCGGGCCGTCGCTTCGGCAGTCGTTTCCGCCTGCAAAGCCCACAGCCTTGCGTAGAGTCCCTGCGCTGCAAGGAGTTCCACATGCGAGCCCTGCTCGACGATTCGGCCTGCTTCCATAACGAGAATGCGGTCCGCATCGACGATGGTAGACAGGCGATGCGCGATGATGAGCGTCGTGCGTTCGCGGCTCACAGCCTTGATCTCGGCCTGAATCGCCTTTTCGCTTTCGCTGTCAAGCGCCGAGGTCGCTTCGTCAAAAATGAGAATGGCAGGATTTTTCAGGAGCGCGCGAGCGATTGCGACGCGCTGCTTTTCGCCGCCGGAGAGCTTTAGTCCGCGCTCGCCGACTGCCGTTTGCAAACCTTGCGGCAGCAAGGCGACAAATGCATCCAGTCGCGCCGCACTAATGGCGGAGGCAACCGCTTCATCGCTGGCCGTTGGACAGCCGTAACGCAAGTTGTAATCGAGCGAGTCGTTGAACAACACCGTGTCCTGCGGCACGATGCCAATAGCCGCACGCAGACTCGTTTGCGTGAAATCACGAATATCTGTGCCGTCGATCCGTATCGCACCATCAGTAACTTCGTAGAACCTGAACAGCAGCCGGGAAAGCGTGCTCTTGCCGCCGCCGCTTGGCCCGACGACTGCGAAAGTTTGACCTGCTGGAACGTGGAAGCTCACGTCTTGCAGAATGATGCGATCGGGCTCATAGGCAAATCGTACCGATTCGAAGCTGACATTGCCTGCGCGCGCGCGGTCAGGTTGCAATGTATGCGCGTCAGGACGATCCGCAATCTCCTGATGCTCACTCATCAAGCCAAACATGCGTGCCATGTCAGTCGCCGATTGGCGAATTTCACGATAGATGACGCCGAGAAAATTAAGTGGCGCGTACAGCTGAATCAAAAACGCGTTTACGAGCACCAGATCGCCCACCGACATCGTCCCCTTCATCACGCCGTCAATGGCTCGCCACATCACGAGGCTTGCGCCGGTCGCGATGAAGAGGCTCTGCCCAAGATTCAACAGTGACAATGACGTTTGCGAACGAACCGCCGCACGCTCCCATCGCTGCAAACTCTGGTCGTAACGATCAGCCTCAAATCGTTCATTACCGAAATATTTGACAGTCTCATAGTTGAGCAAACTATCGATTGCTTTTGAATTCGCCTTCGAATCAAGCTCGTTCATTTCCTTGCGAAATGCGGTGCGCCATTCGGTGACGGTAATGGTGTAGATGATGTAGCCGACGAGCGTGATGAGCGTGATCGTCACGAACGTCCAATCGTAGTTCCACGCCAGAATTCCGGCGACCAAAGCCAGTTCAATAAGTGTCGGCAGGATCGAGAACAAAAGGTAGCTCATGAGCGAGGAAATTCCTCGAGTGCCGCGCTCGATGTCGCGCGTCAAGCCACCGGTTTGTCGCGCCAGATGGAACCGAAGCGACAAGCGATGCAAGTGTTCAAAGGTCTCAAGCGCAATCCGGCGTACAGCACGCTGCGTTACTTTGGCGAAGAAAAATTCGCGCAATTCGGTGAACAGGGTCACTGAGAGTCGCGCCAAGCCGTACGCCACCAAAAGCGCAAACGGCACCACGAGAAGCGCCTTGTCCGCGCCCATGCGATCCACGATCCACTTGAGCACTATTGGCACTGACACGTTGCCAATTTTGGCCAGCACGAGGCAACTCAATGCGACAGCGATTCTGGCCTTGTACTGCGCCAGATACGGCAACAGCAGCCGCGCCGGGCTCAGGGACTGCGAACCCGATGAACTCACTGCCGCGCGAGCTTTCCGGCGACGGCTAAGTTCCTGAGGGTTGCAAGAAATTCCTTCATCTGCGTCGGCTTGGTCAGATATGCATCGCAGCCCGCGAATTTTGCGCGCAGCCGATCCACCGCTCCCGTTCGCGAAGTCAGCATGATGAGCACCGACGGCGCCTGATTGCCCAGCGCGCGTAACTTTCTCAACACTTCGGTGCCGAGCATTTCCGGCATCTCAAAATCGATCAGCGCGACGTCGAAGTGCTTTTCTGCGGCCATCCGAATGCCGACCACGCCGCTGGCGGCGGTATCAACGGCAAATCCCACTTTAACCAGCGCGGCCGAGATCGCTTCACGTGAAAAATGCGAATCGTCAACCACGAGAATATTGAGCGCACGCTGCCACGGCAAACCCGCCGACGACGCAATCGAGGCGGCAGCAGAGGCCACTGGCGCAGGCGCGGGCGCGGGCGCGCTGGCCGCCACTGTGCTCAATTCGGACGCCGGTAGGGAGGGCGCAGATGCCACAGGCTCGTAGGCAACCGACGCCGCAGTCGGTTTCTGCAAGCGAGCGGCTGGCGAGTCGGCAACCGCCTCTGCCAGCACTGGCGGCGTCCATCCTGCACGAATGCGGTTTATCGCCTGCGCCAGAGAGAATAAAAGCTGCCCGTCCTGCGCCACCTGATAGAACGGAGCGTCCCGCTCAAAGCGCTCGACGATGCCAACCGATGGTGCGTTCGCGCCACGGGCGCGCAGCATATCCAGCACTTCGGGCGTAGTGGCGTTGCCAATCAGCAGGTCGGCATCGGCGTCCACCATATCGAGCCGGATACCTGTGCCGGGTGGTCTGCGCAGAAACAGCCTCATGATCTCACGGTCACGCGCACTAAACCCGGCCAGCTGTACCGAGCGCAATTGACGCTCCTGCTGGGCAATGCCCGCAGCGGAGGTTCCGGTTGACCCGGTCACGGAGGGTTCAAACTGCGCTTCTTCGCTCATGCAACCGATTATAGGAAGCAAACGATATTCACCAACGGTCGGTGCGCACTCCAATCAGGCCGGTCATACCGCGCACCAACCCGTAGGCGAGCCAGTCGATCACTCGGGCGAGGCGATTGCGCTTCGACCAGACCTCGCGATCAACCACTCGCCCGCCCTCGGCTTCCAGTCGCCTCAACTCATGTCGCAAATTTTGCGCGAAGACATTGTCGCGCACCACCACGTTAGCCTCACGCGCCAGAAGGAGGCTGAACGGATCAATGTTTGACGATCCAACTGTTGCCCACCAGCCGTCAACCACCGCGACCTTGGCATGCAAAAAACTGCGCTCGTATTCCACGATACGCACACCGCCCGCCAGCAATTGCCCGTACAAAGCCTTGGTTGCGTGGCGCAATAGCCTGATCTCGACGCGTGACTGCAAGATGAGCGTGACCTCCACGCCGCGCCCCGCTGCATCCAGCAAGGCGCGCCGAAAGCGAATGCCCGGCAAGAAATAGGCGCATGCGATCACCACTTCGGTTCTGGCAACACGCAACGCGGCCAGATAGGCGTTTTCGATTTGACGACGAAACCGGAAGTTGTCGCGCAACACAAATTTGGCCTTGACCTCACCACTCGACTCGGTCACGGGCGACAGATTCAGGGCTGCTAGCGAGGAATCGCTGATCGTCATCACCCGAAGCACCCGCCACAGGCGGTTGGCAGCAGCGACGATAGGTTCCAGAAGCGGACCTTGCACGCAAACGGCAAAGTCTATTCTGGGCGGGGTCTGGCCCGGCGTGTTGCGGTCGTCAATGATGTTGATGCCGCCGACAAAAGCGATGGTTCCATCAACGACGACGAGCTTTCTGTGCAAGCGGCGCAGGCGAGCGCGATTCCAGTTCATACTGACCACATCTTCGCGAAAGCGCACCAGACGAACGCCGCCGTCAACGAGTGCCAACGCAAGCGATTCGCTCAAATAGGGCCTCGTACCAAAGCCGTCGACGACCACGCGAACGTCCACACCGCGCGCGGCCGCACGCGTCAAAGCGGTCGCAACCGCCCGCCCGGAAACGTCATCGGCGAAGATGTAGGTTTCAAGGTAAATACTGGCGCGGGCACGGTCCATCGCCGCGATGATCGCGGGAAAGTATTCAAACCCATTTTTGAGCAGACTAACTGCGTTTCCACCCGAAAACATGTATGTCCCGAACGTTATTGCGCGTCATCGTGGGCAGTGATGCCCACTTATGAACGGCATTTTTCAGCAACTCTTACAGGCATCAATCTTAGTGGCGACCATAGCCCATCAACCCCAGCATCCCACGCGCCACGCCGTACGCGACCCAGGTCAGGGTTCGATTCCACCACGAACGTTGCTCCCAGTGCGCAGGCAAAACCGGGCGGGAGTCTGTCGTGATCGCGGCCTCGAGCCGCGCTTTCAATTCGGATGCGAATGCTGCGTCGTCGACGAATACATTCGCTTCACGCGCCAACAGCAGGCTGAAAGGATCAATGTTGGACGATCCGACCGTCGCCCATTGGCTGTCCACAACCGCTACTTTCGCATGCAAAAAACTACGCTCGTAGTCATGAATCTCAACACCCGCAGCCAACAGGGTTCCATACAGCGCGCGCGTCGCAAAATGCTGCAACCAATACTCCTGACGGCCCTGCAACAAGAGCCGAATCTTCACGCCACGACCTGCCGCATCAATCAGCGCACGGCGAAAGCGCCGCCCCGGAACGAAGTAGGCGTTGGCGAGGATGACCTCGGTTTTGGCTTTGCCAATCGCGATCAGATATTCCTGCTCAATATCGCGACGATGCGAGAGATTGTCGCGCACCGCAAACCACGCGGAGCGAGCGTCTGCAACCGGGGCGGCAATCGTGGGGGGATCATCAGGAAAAGCGGCATCGAGTGCGTCAGAAAGGCGAAGGCGATGCAGCCGCCGCCACAGTTTGTCGGCGACGGCATCAATCAACTCCACGAGTGGCCCACGCAACGAAACGGCGAAGTCAAAGCGCGGCGAGCGCGGCTCCGGCATGTTCAAATCATCGATGACGTTGATGCCGCCGATGAATGCAATGCGCCCGTCAATCACGGTGATTTTCCGGTGCATGCGACGTAAGCGTGATCGCCGCAGCAACTGCCATCCGCGTTCCGGTCGATAGATGGCGACCTGCACGCCGCTCGCGCGTAATTGCCTGTCAATCGTGCCAACCCAGGCCGATGACCCAAATCCGTCGTAGACCACACGAACCGACACTCCGCGCCCGGCTGCATCAATCAAGGCCTGAGCAATGTGCTGCCCGGTCACGTCATCCGCAAAGATGTAAGTTTCGAGTTGAATCTCGGTCGTAGCCGCCTGAATTGCCGCAAGTAGCGCCGGGAAATATTCAGCGCCGCAGCACAACAGCCGCACATCGTTGGCGGTGGCGGACGGGAGACGTGCGGCAGATTTCATGCGGCCAGTATGAGGTGGGCGGCCAGCGGCGCATGATCCGACAAGCGTGCCCACTCAGCGCCGCGATGCACGTCTACGCTGTGAACAGAGAAGCCGCGCACATAAATGCGATCCAGCCGCAGAATGGGCAGCCGCGCGGGGAAGCTGCGCGCAGGTCGGCCTCGGACGGTCTCGAACACTTCATGCACATCCAGGTTGCGCAACGGATCGCCAATACGATGGCCCCAATCGTTGAAATCCCCTGCCAGAACCAACGGCGCACCGTCGGGAACGAGCGCTTCGATACGAGCACACACAGCCTCAACCTGCTTGCGACGAGATCGACCGAACAGGCCTAAATGTACGCAGACACAATGCAGGTTTTGTGGCCAGCCGGGTACCTCTATTTCCGCATGCAGGAGTCCGCGTTTTTCGATACGGTTGGTAGAAATGTCCTCGTGATCGCAGCGAATCATCGGATAGCGCGACAGGATGGCATTGCCGTGGTGACCGTGGGCGTACACCGCGTTTCTCGCATACGCGGCGGCAGGCCATTGCGTTTCGGCGAGGAACTCGTGTTGTGGCTCATCAGGCCAGTGCGGATGATCCTCAACGTGACGCGCATTGTGCCCCACAACCTCCTGAAGAAACATGATGTCTGCCCCCATCATGCGCAGCCGGTCGCGCAAATCATGCACGACCATGCGACGGTTGAAGTGCGAAAAGCCCTTGTGAATGTTGTAGGTAGCGACGGTGAGCGCACCGCTGTTACCGACTGTCTTGCCGTGATACTTCATGATGTAAGCCTATCGTAGTGGGCGCTGGTACAAACATCCAGCATCGTTGGCGCTGCTATGCTGCCAACAGATGACCGAGCCGAAATTTTCCGATCTCTTGCGGCAGCGCGCATTTCTGCGCTTCTGGTTTACACGCCTCGCGGGCACGGCGGCCAACCAGATGCTGATGGTGGCGGTCGGTTGGCAAATGTACGAATTGACCGGAAGCGCGTGGGATTTGGGACTCGTGGGCCTGTACCAATTCGCACCGGTATTGCTGTTTACGCTGGTCGCGGGTTATGTGGCGGATCGCTTCAATCGCGCCAAAATCGTGGCGTTGGCCATGGCCTGGCAATGGCTGGTGGCGGTGATTCTGGCGCTGGCCAGCTACAACTTTTCGGGCGCTGATGGCAGCACGCATTCAGGCTGGTTGTCGCGTGAGTTGCTGCTGGGCCTGTCTGTTGTTTTGGGGCTGGCCCGCGCGTTCCAGATGCCAGCGCAGCAAGCGTTGATTGCGCTTTTGGTACCAGCGCCGCTGCTGCCGCGTGCGACGGCGTTCAGCGCGTCGGGGATGCAAGCGGCGGTCATTGCCGGTCCGGCGCTCGGCGGATTGTTATTCGTTGCCGGGGCCAGCGTGGTGTACATGACTTGCGCGCTCCTTTTCACGGTTGGCATTGTGCTGGCGTTGCGGCTGAAATATGGCCACCAGCGAGCGCCGTACGAACGGCCAACGATTGGATCAGTGTTGGCGGGCGTCGCGTTCATCAGCCAGCGCAAAGTGTTGCTGGGCGCGGTGTCGCTCGATTTATTCGCAGTGCTGTTGGGTGGCGCGACTGCGCTGTTGCCGATGTTCGCAAAAGACATTCTCCATGTCGGCGCGTGGGGGCTGGGGCTGCTGCGCGGCGCGCCCGCAATCGGCGCGCTGTTAAGCTCAGTTTGGCTGACGCGCTGGCCGCTGCGCACCCGCGTAGGGCCGATTTTGATGTCGGCGGTGGCAATTTTTGGCCTGGCAACCGTCGTATTTGGTGTGTCAGAAAATTTTGTGCTGTCGCTGATTGCGTTGGCGATCACGGGCGCGGCCGACATGGTGAGCGTGGTGATCCGGCAATCGCTCGTGCAGCTGGAAACGCCGAACGAGATGCGCGGTCGCGTGAGTGCCGTGAACTCGGTATTTATCGGCGCCAGCAATCAGCTCGGCGAATTTGAATCCGGTGCGACTGCGGCGTGGCTGGGGCCAGTGGGCTCGGTCGTAGTGGGTGGCGTCGGCACAGTCATCATCGCGCTCGCGTGGCTGCGACTGTTTCCGACGTTGGCGCAACGCTATGAATTGGCTCCGCAACCGTTGAGCCCAGAAACAAAAAAGCCGGGCGATTAGACCCAGCTTTTTTTGCAGTGTCGGGTTATGTGCGAGACGTAATCCGATTCAAACTGGCTTAGTAGTTACCGCGACCGCCGCCGCCGCCACCACCGCCGTAACCACCGCCGCCGCCACCGGCACCGCCGTAGCCGCCGCCACCACCGCCGCTGCCGCCTGTGCGCGGACCACGGAAGCCACCGCCACCACCGCCGCCAGGGCCACGGGGAGGACGGTCACCGGCAGGAGCCGGACGTGCTTCATTGACGACCAGAGGACGGCCTTCAATTGATTTGCCGTTCATGGCGGCGATGGCTTTTTGAGCGCCATCATCGGTGCCCATGGTCACGAAAGCGAAACCGCGCATGCGGCCCGTTTCACGATCCATCGGCAGATGAACGTCAGACACTTCGCCAAATTCAGCGAACTCAGAGCGAATCATTTCCGGCGTAGCGCGGAAACTGATATTGCCCACAAATAAACGATTACCCATAATGTGTAGATCTATCCTTGATAAACAAACAATCGCGGATTTCAAGGACTCGTCAGTATCGGTGCTGAAAGACTCAGCGCTCACACTCGGGAACCAGGAAACTCGCCAAACGCGAGGAACAGCGTTGTCACGCTACTCCACGTACCTGAAGCATGCCATAAAATTCGTTTTCGTGCTTGGCTATATTTTGTCGCTCGCATCGAAACGGCTGGAATTCGTCAAATTCATCGTGATTGACGTTGAATTTACGGGTTCCGCTGATTGCAAGTGACATGATTTGCCCCTACATTCCAGTCATTCCGAACATATTTTTCGGCGGAGAACAATTATGGATAGCAACAACGTGACTCAAATTTCCGCTGGCGGCACGCTTGCCAGCTCGCAGAACCGGGTTCTGCGCAACACTTACATGCTGCTGGCGATTTCGATGGTGCCCACCATCGCGGGCGCGGCGTTAGGTGTTTCACTCGGATTCAAGGGATTCGGCCCCTGGTGGATGAATTTCATGATCCTGATGGGCTCGGTGATGGCGTTTAGCTACGGCATCGAGCGAACCAAGAACAGCGGCGAGGGCGTCGCGGTGCTTCTGGCCTTCACGTTCTTCATGGGCTTTTGGCTCTCCGTGCTGCTCGGTCGCGTGCTGGCGATGAAAGACGGCGCAACGCTGATCTCTTACGCGTTCGGCGGTACCGCGCTGATATTTGCGGGCATGGCGGCGATTGCGTCGACCATCAAAACGCAGATGACCGGCATGAGCAAATTCCTGTGGATCGGCTTCGGCGTTATTCTGGTCGCGGCGATTGGTGGCATCGTGCTGCAAATGCCAGCGCTGATGATCGCGTGTTCAGTACTGTTTATTGGCCTGTTCTCGGCATGGCTGGTTTACGACATCAATCAAATCATCACTGGCGGCGAAACTAACTACATCTCGGCCACGCTGTCGCTCTACATCAATCTTTTCAACATTTTCAGCAATTTGCTGAGCCTGCTTGGAATCACGAGCAGCGATTAATCGCCGGATTCGTAGAATCAAAAAAGGCTCCTGCGGGAGCCTTTTTATTACCTACTAAACATTACAACTTTGTGCTACGACTCAAGCTGAATAGGGGATAGCACCCACAAAGCGCTAATATCGACTTAGCGCCGAATCGACCGCCAGCCCCAACGCAGCCGTCGTTTCGCGCAAAAGCTAATGGGTCGTCCGTGCTGCAAAAAAGCTTGAGCGCTCGATACTGCCCAGGTCCACCGTCAACGATTTTTTGCCACGCTTGATTGACAGCGGCACGCGAACGCCCGCCTCGCCTCGCGACCACACCGCGCGATAAAACTCGGCCAGTGTCTTGACGTCCGTGCGTCCAACGGCTGTGATGATGTCGCCGCGCTCCAGCCCCGCTTTGTCACCTGGCCCGTCCGCCGACAAGCGTCCAACGTTCACGCCGTCCGCATCCTCAAATGTCGTGACTCCGAGCCACGGACGTTGCGCACCTTTGCGCTGGCCGTTGGCGATGAGGTCGTCCAGGATGGGTTTCAAAATGTCGACCGGCACAAACATATTGCCTGGTATGCCCGTGCCGTTCCCCGCAGCGTCGCGCACGAACAGGGATCCCACGCCAACCAACTTGCCGGACGGCTCAACCAATGCCGCGCCGCCCCAATCGGCAATCGGCGGAAACGTGAAAATCGCGTTGTCGAGCAGATATTCCCACCCGCCCGTAAATTCGCGGCGAGACGTGATGAAGGCGGGAGCGATGTTGCCGCGCGCCCCCGCAGCGAGTACCGCGTCTTTTTCCTTCAGCGATTTGGCGTCCCCGAGCACGAACGGCTCGCCCTGGGCGGGCGCGAGCAGACGCACTAGACCGAGCCCCGTCTCCTGATCAAAACCTGCGACTTTTCCGGGCAATTTGCGGCCCTTGTGGTCGGTGATTTCAACCTCATCGGCCTCCATCACCAGATAGCCAATCGTGAGCACCAGCTTCGGCCCCAAAAGGATGCCGTTGCCCTCGCGCTCGGCGCCGAGCGTCGCGTTGCTCTTTGCATTTGGCGCGGCCATCGTTCGCAATTTCACTACGCCGCTGAGAGCCTTCTCGATGACCTCGCCCGACATCTTGTCGGAGAATTTTTCGGTCGGAGTTTTGTCCGATTGGCTGTCCTGCGCAGGCGCAATGCCCGCCAAACAACAGGTCAACAAACAAGCGGTGAGAGCGGTCAATCTGCGCATTACAAATACTCCTGAAGCGATGGTGACTCGGCATCTAAAATAGTCGCATGAATCATGCCGCCACCGCAACAGAAGTTTCGCCCGCACTGCGAAAGCCGCGTACCCTGCCGTTTTCGCTTTCACGCGAAGGCAAGCGGCTGAGGAACATCGTCGGCGCAGCGGTCACCGACTTCGGCATGATCAGCGAAGGCGACAAAATCATGGTCTGCCTGTCGGGCGGCAAAGACAGCTACACCATGCTCGACATGCTGCAGGCACTACAAGTCGTGGCTCCGGTGAACTTTGAGCTCATCGCGGTAAATCTCGACCAGAAGCAGCCCGATTTTCCCGAACACATCCTTCCCGAATACCTTGCCAAATCCGGCGTCAATTTCAAGATCGTTGAATCCGATACGTACAGCATCGTCAAGCGGGTTTTGGAAGAAGGCAAAACGATGTGCTCGCTCTGCTCCCGCTTACGGCGCGGCATTTTGTATCGCACCGCGAAAGAACTCGGCTGCACAAAAATCGCACTTGGGCATCATCGCGAAGACATTCTCGGCACGTTTTTCCTGAACATGTTTTACGGCGGCAAATTGAAGGCCATGCCGCCGAAATTAGTCTCCGATAATGGCGAACATGTCGTCATCCGCCCGCTCGCCTACGTGCGCGAAAAAGACATCGTCAGATACGCTAAAGAACGCGAATTTCCGATCATTCCATGCAACCTGTGCGGGTCGCAGCCGAATCTGCAACGGGCGGTCATTGGGCGAATGCTGCAAGACTGGGACAAAAAATTTCCGGGACGTATCGAGACGATGTTCAGAAGCCTGCAAAACATTGTGCCGTCGCATCTGGCGGATTCGAAGCTTTTTGATTTTCAGGGGCTAGCGGCGCAAAACGTGACGGGGGGTGAGTTGCCTGCCTCGTTCGACGGCGGCGATACAGCCTTCGACGTGAACCCTGAGTTTGAAGCTGGCATGCAGCGTGACGTCTCACGCGACGAGGCAAAACCAGTCGCTTTTTTACGTTCAGCAACCACGACGACCGCCGAATGAGCACCGCTGAAGCGACGCGCGTCGTCAAAGGTGCATGTCCGCACGATTGTCCCGACGCCTGCGCGCTGGAATATCACGTTGTGGATGGAAAACTGATTGAAGTCAAGGGCGCGGCGGGCCACAGCGTGACTGCGGGCGTGCTTTGCACGAAAGTCGCAAAGTATCCGCTCCGCACGTATCACCCGACACGCATCAAGACGCCGCTCAAACGGGTGGGCGCAAAGGGTGAAGGCAAATTCGCACCGATATCGTGGGACGAAGCGCTGACCACGATTGTCTCTAAATTCAAGTTGATCATCGCGGAACACGGCGCCGAAGCGATCCTGCCGTACAGCTACGCCGGCAACATGGGCATGTTGCAATACGGCTCGATGGATCGCCGCTTTTTTCACGCGATTGGCGCATCGCAACTGGATCGTACGATCTGTGCGAGCGCGGGAGCAGCGGGCCTCACAGTCACTCTGGGTTCGCGCCTGGGTACGGACATGGAGGCATTCGCGCACAGTGAGCTGATCATCCTGTGGGGCACGAATCCGATCACTTCGAGCGTGCATTTGTGGATGCGCTGTCAGGAGGCGAAGCGGCGCGGGGCGAAGCTGATTGCGATTGATCCGTATCGTTCGCTTTCTGCTGAAAAGTGTCATCAGTGGTTACCGATCAAGCCCGGGACGGATGCGGCGCTGGCGCTGGCGATGATGCATGTGTTGATTCGCGATGATGCGGAAACGCATGCGCTTGATCATGATTACATCGCGAAATACACGCTGGGATTTGATGAACTAAAGGCGCGTGCGGCGGAGTGGACACCGCAACACGCGTCTGACATTTGCGGCATTTCCGTTGCTGATATCGAAGCACTCGCGAAAGCGTATGGCAGTACCAGGAAAGCGGCGATTCGCTTGAACTACGGCATGCAGCGGCATGGTGGTGGTGGCATGGCGGTGCGCACAGTTGCCTGCCTGCCCGCTCTCACGGGCGCGTGGCGTGAGGCGAGTGGAGGCGCGCTTCTCTCGACGTCGGGGGCGTACCCGATGAATCTCGCCTATCTTGAACGACCGGACTTGATGCCGAGGCACGACGCCAAATTGCCGCGCATGGTAAACATGAGTGCGTTGGGCGATGCGTTGAACGAGCTGAACGGTCCTCCGGTAAAGGCGATGTTCGTCTACAACTCGAACCCCGGCGCGGTCGCCCCCGATGGCAATCAAGTGCTCAAGGGTCTCGCACGCGACGATCTGTTCACCGTTGTGCACGATGTGTTCATCACCGACACCGCGCGCTACGCCGACATCGTTTTGCCCGCGACGACGTCGCCTGAGCATGACGACATCAACCGCAGCTACGGGCATTACGACCTCGTTTTGAATCGTCGCGCGATTGATCCAATTGGTGAGAGTTTGCCGAATACGGAGCTTTTCCGCCGCCTCGCAAAAGCAATGCGGATGTTGTGCCCCGATTTGGCGGGGCTGACCGATCCGTGTTTCGATGAAACCGATGAATCGCTGATCCAGCACGCATTCGACTGGTCGCACAAAACGCTGGCCGGGCAAAGTTTTGAGACGCTTGAACGCGATGGCGTGTTGCGCCTGAATTACACGAAGAAAGACGGTTTCATCACACCGTTTGCCGAAGGCGGATTTGGCACGCCTTCGGGCAAGTGTGAGTTTTATTCGGAGGCGTTGGCACAGCGCGGCTTCGATCCGCTGCCTACCTACATCGCGCCGCACGAAGGTGAAGCCAGCGATTTGATGGCGGATTTCCCGCTCGCACTCAACACGCCGCCCGCCCGAAACTTCATGAATTCCACGTTCGGCAACATCGAGGAGCTCGCCAGCCCCCACGGCGCACCCACTGTGCAGTTGAATCCGCTAGATGCGGCCGCACGTAAGGTAATTGAGGGCCAGACCGTGCGCGTATTCAACCGCCGCGGTGTAATGAAACTGCCCGTTGCCGTGACAAACGATACGCGTCCCGGCGTTGCCACGATTTTGTGGGGCCACTGGCGCAATCATCCCGGTGCCGAAGGATTTGTGAACGATCTCACGAGCCAGGCACTCACAGACTTGGGCGGTGGCGCGACGTTTTACGACTGTCGCGTCGAAGTCGCCGCCGCGTAAAACACAGGAGCTGCAATCATGGAAAAAATTCACAAAACCGACGCCGAATGGCGCGCAATGCTCACCCCTGAGCAGTACAAAGTCGCTCGTGAGCACGGCACCGAGCGCGCGTTCACGGGCGTGTACGCGGATCACCATGCCAAAGGCACGTACACCTGCGTCTGCTGCGGCGAGCCTGCGTATTCGTCGGAGGCCAAATTTGAATCCGGCACAGGCTGGCCATCGTTCTGGCAACCGGCATCGCCTGAAAACGTGGAAACAAAAGAGGACAACAGCTGGTTCTCGCGCCGCACCGAGGTGCATTGCGCCAAATGCGACGCCCATCAGGGCCACGTCTTCCCGGACGGACCAAAGCCGACCGGGCTCCGCTATTGCATCAATTCAGCGTCGCTGAACTTCGTTCCGGAGAAATAGCCTGGGACGGGTTGTGGAGAAATTTTCAGCGGTAGTGCGCCACTGAAAACTTCATTAGCTTTTCCGAAAAACCTCCATCTTCATTGGGGCTAGAGCGCGATCTCGTCATTAGTCGATAAATTGCGTAAATCGCTGGTAGCCCCAATGCAGCCGTCGTTTCAGCCAAAAGCTGTTGCTTTCGATGCTCCAGAAAACCAGCGCCTAATTTGCCGAAGGCAGCGGTAACGCCACGCTGAATTTGCTTCGCTGTGTCACGAATCGGGTTCGCACGTTGCGCACGTTGTTGGTGGCCGTGAACACGCGTGTCACCAGCGCCTGGTACGCAGCCATATCGCGCAAAGTCAGCATCAGCGTGAAATCAACGCTGGGCGCGGTGCGATAAACCTGCGTCACGCCCGCCTCGTCCCGAACCAGCGCGTCAAACGCATCAAAACGCTCCGCGTTCTGCATGTCCAGCGTGATCTCGGTGATCGCCAGCAACAGCGGCCCGAGCTTTGCGGGCGAGAGTATCGCCACCGTTGCCTCAATCACGCCCGCCTCCGAAAGCGCGCGAACCCGGCGCAACGAGGTCGCGGCCGAGGTGAACACCTTCTCTGCCAATGCTTGATTGGACAGCGATGCATCTTGCTGAAGCACGTCGAGAATTCTTCGCTCTAGTTCACTAATCTGCAATTTGTTATCCCTTGGTTACTTATTTTGCAATTATTGTTCATCAACAATTATCAATGCAATATTTCCTCAAAAATACATAATATTCGCAAACCCGCGTCGAACGCAGCCATCTATGATTCCACCATCGAAAGCCTGATCCAGGAACGCAAAAATGTGTGGAATCGTCGGCGCGGTCGCCTCGCGCAATATCACTCCCATCCTCGTTGAGGGCCTGAAGCGCCTCGAATATCGCGGCTACGACTCTTGCGGCGTGGCGGTGCATGCCGATGGCGGCCTCAAACGCGCACGCAGCGTCAGCCGCGTGGCCGAGCTGGCGCGTGAGGTCACGGAAACGCATCTCGAAGGCTTCACCGGCATCGCGCACACTCGCTGGGCCACGCACGGTGCGCCGGTGGTGCAAAACGCGCATCCGCATTTCAGCCGCGACCACATCGCCCTCGTACACAACGGCATCATCGAAAACCACGACGCGTTGCGCGACGAACTCAAAATGCGCGGCTACGTGTTCGAGAGCCAGACCGACACCGAGGTCATCGCGCATCTGGTCGATCATCTCTACGAAGGCGACCTGTTCGCTGCTGTCCAACAAACCGTGCTGCGCTTGCAAGGCGCGTACGGGATTGCCGTGTTCTGTCGCGACGAACCGCATCGTGTGGTCGGCGCGCGCAACGGTTCGCCGCTGATTGTGGGCATCGGTCAGGGCGAAAATTTCCTCGCGTCGGACGCGATGGCGCTCGCCGGCGTGACCGATCAGATCATCTATCTTGAGGAAGGCGACGTGGTTGATTTGCAGCTCGGTCGCGTGTGGATCGTTGATCGCGCGGGCCGCGAAATGAGCAACGCCGAGCGTCCCGTGAAGACCGTGCTTGCACATTCCGGTGCGGTGGAACTCGGCCCGTATCGCCACTACATGCAGAAGGAAATTTTCGAGCAGCCGCGCGCCATTGCCGACACGCTGGAAGGCGTCGAGGGCATCGTGCCGGAACTGTTCGGCGCGCATGCCGCGGCCACGCTGTTTGCGGTCGACAGCGTACTGATTCTCGCCTGTGGCACCAGTTATTACTCTGGCCTCACCGCGAAATACTGGCTGGAAAGCATCGCAAAAATCCCCTGCAACGTAGAGGTCGCCAGCGAATACCGCTACCGCGACAGCGTGTCCAATCCGCGCGCGCTGGTCGTCACCATTTCGCAATCCGGCGAAACGGCGGACACCATGGCCGCGCTCAAACACGCCAAATCGCTCGGCCACATTCACACGCTCACCATCTGCAACGTCGCGACGAGCGCAATGGTGCGCGAATGCGCGCTCGCGTACATCACGCGCGCTGGCATCGAGATCGGAGTCGCCTCGACCAAGGCATTCACCACGCAACTCGCGGCGCTGTTTCTGCTCACGCTGGTGCTCGCCAAACAACGCGGCCACTTGAGCGCAGACGATGAAGCGGCGCATCTCAAAGCGTTGCGCCACCTGCCCGTCGCGCTGCAAAGCGTGCTCGCATTGGAGCCGCAAATTATCGTCTGGTCAGAAGACTTCGCGCGCAAGGAAAACGCCCTCTTCCTTGGTCGCGGACTGCACTACCCGGTCGCTCTTGAAGGCGCATTGAAGCTAAAAGAAATCAGCTACATCCACGCCGAAGCCTACCCCGCAGGCGAACTCAAACACGGCCCGCTCGCGCTCGTGACCGAAGCAATGCCCGTCGTGGTCGTCGCGCCGAACGACACGTTGATCGAAAAACTAAAAAGCAATTTGCAGGAAGTCCGCGCACGCGGCGGCGAACTGTTCGTGTTCGCCGACGCCGATTCGCACATCAGCGCAGGCGAAGGCCTGCATGTGATTCGTCTGCCGGAACACTACGGCGTGCTGTCGCCAATTCTGCACGTCGTGCCACTGCAATTGCTCGCGTATCACACGGCTACGGCACGTGGGACGGATGTGGATAAGCCGCGGAATTTGGCTAAGTCGGTTACGGTGGAGTGACAGTTATCGCTGCGCGGTGTTACCATCCATAAGTTAGTAATACCTCGCAGCCAGGCATGAGCACCAGTCTTACCAGCAAAGGTCAGGTCACCATCCCCAAGCACATTCGCGACGCGCTCAATCTGTCGCCGGGCCGCGCGGTTGACTTCGCGGTCAATGCGTTGGGACAAGTCGTGTTGCACCCAGCAACGTCGCGCAACGCGAAGGAGGCGAAGAAAACCGTGGATCGGTTCGAGGCCGTGCGCGGTAAAGCCACGATCAAGTGGCGCACCGATGAGTTGATGAAACTGTTGCGTAGCGAATCCTGATCCGGCGCGCGTATGCTGCTGGTCGATAGCAACGTCCTGATCGACGTGCTCGAAGATGACAGTGAATGGGCAGCATGGTCGCTCGCCCAGTTGCGCGCACATTCACAAATCCACGTGCTCGCCATCAACCCGGTCATCTACGCCGAAATTTCCTGCGCGTTCGTTCGCATTGAGGAATTGGAGCGCGTCGTCGCCCAGCTCCATTTGGAAGTCCTCGAGTTGCCACGCCCGGCGCTCTTTCTTGCAGGCAAAGCATTCATTCAGTACAAGCGCGCAAAAGGCACGCGACAAAGCGTGCTGCCTGACTTTTTCATCGGCGCCCACGCCGCGGTCATCCAATCCGCAATCCTCACGCGCGATACGTCGCGGTACCGCACCTATTTCCCGACCGTAGAGCTGATTGCACCCAGTCCGGCGTAGCCTCAGCCGCAACCTGAAGGAACTGCGCACAGGAACTGCCACGCGCTTTGGCCTTGCGTCTTAGATGATCGAAACGCATGCTTTTGGTGACGCGCACAGACTCGCGCCATCCGCTGGTGTCGTGTCACGTTAAAAATAACGGTGTATCGCGCCGCCATCGGCGTGCACGGCTAGGCGCAAAATGCAGCTCATGCCGGGGCAGGTGCAAATTTTGCAACGACGCGGTGCGCGGCGAGGGCAAGCGAGATACGTCATTTTTAACGTGACACAACACTAAGCCGCTTCCTGCACTGTCATTTCAACATGTAGCCCAGCCGCCGCTGCCATATTGACCAGCGCATCCAGGCCGAACAAAATTGATCTTGCCGCGCACAAGGTCCGACACGCGCGGTTGCGTTACGTCGAAAATTTTTGCCGCTTCCGACTGACTCGAACCCACGCGCTCCATGTGCGCCTTCAGCGCGATCATCAGGCTTGAGCGCAGCTTCATGTTCTCGGCCTCTTCGGGCGTGTCAACGATTGCGTCCCACACACTTGCAAATGATTTTTGCTCAGCGATCCGGTTCCTCTGGCGGGTCACGGTATCGGCCCTCGGCAAGCCGAGCCTCCGTGCCAATCGCTATGCATGCGCCACCTTAGTCTTCACAATGCGCGGCTCCACCCTAAATCCTGCGCGCGCCAGCATGTTCACCAGCGCATCCACGCTGAAGGATGAAATCTTTCCACGTAGTAGCAGGTTTACGCGCGGTTGCGTGACGCCGAACAACTTTGCGGCTTGCTGCTGCGTCAGGTCACGATCACGCACGATCTTCGTCAGGCGCGTCATCAGCGT
>JAYWAQ010000648.1:0-3297 GCA_043782305.1 Burkholderiales bacterium | reverse complement strand
GCCCGGTGGACTGCTTCTACCGCACCGATGAAGGCGTGGTGCTGCACGACAAGGACGTCTGCATCGGCTGCGGCTACTGCTTTTATGCCTGTCCGTTCGGCGCGCCGCAGTTTCCGCAGGCCGGCGCCTTTGGCGTGCGCGGCAAGATGGACAAGTGCACGTTCTGCGCCGGCGGCCCCGAGCCCAACAACTCCGAGGCCGAATTCAAGAAATACGGCCGCAACCGCCTCGCCGAGGGCAAGCTCCCCGTGTGTGCCGAGATGTGCTCGACCAAGGCGCTGCTGGCTGGTGACGGCGACGTGCTCTCGGACATCTATCGCGAACGCGTGATGCGTCGCGGTCGCGGCGGTGATTTGTGGGGCCACGCGACTGCATATGGTCGTCCCGATGCGCCATCCGCTGGTGCCGCATTGCCAATGGCTCCCGCTGCGGCTCAACCCGCTGCGCAAAAATCATGAAGACGCGCTTGGCAGTTTTCGCATGCATCGGCTCGGCAGTGATCCTCTCGGCCTGTGGCGAACAGCCGCAGACCATCGCAGCAAAGCCGGGGCAGTCGGCCGCAAAGGCGGACGATAAGCCCTACAACAACGACCTGTTCAAGAATGATAAGAACGCATGGCAGCTTCAGCTCAAAGCGCGTGCGGACAATCAGAACGAATACAAGCGCGTTAACTAATTGAGCACCAGAACAACCATGTGTCATGTTGTAAGGAGCAGTCTATGAAACACCTGATTGCGTGTTTGAGCGCTTTGCTGCTGGCTGCGGCCGTCGGCGCGCAGCAAAGTAGCGGTCCCGCGTTGCCAAACGATGAGCTGATCAAGCAGGAGCAGCAGCGTGTCGTCACCCAGCCGTACAACAACGCACCTGTCTGGAAAGCCGCGCGCGGCTCGGTGGAGGGGTATGCCAGCATTCCCGCTCCGGAAGCGGGAGTGTTGATTCAGGATGGCGGACAAAACTGGCGCGCGCTCAAGAATGGCACTTTCTCGATCATCGCGGGCTGGGCATTGGTAGCGATGATGTTGCTGATTGGCGGCTTCTACGCGTGGAAGGGCACTATTCAGTTGCATGAAGCGCCCACCGGTCGCCTGATCGAACGCTTTACATTGCTGGAGCGGATGGCGCACTGGTCAACTGCAATTTCGTTCTCGGTGCTTGCGATTTCAGGGGTGATCCTCGCGTTCGGAAAAACGCTCGTGATCCCGGTCATTGGCTTTACGCTGTTCTCGTGGATTGCGATCATCGCCAAAAATCTGCACAACTTCCTGGGGCCGCTGTTCATCATTAGCTGCATCGTTACGTTCTGTGTCTTTGTGCGTGACAACTTTCCAAAAGCCGTCGATTTCAAATGGATCGTCAGCTTTGGCGGCATGATCAGTGGCAAACATGTGCCGAGCGAAAAATTTAACGCTGGCGAAAAACTCTGGTTCTGGGGCGGTTTGATGTCGCTTGGGCTCGTGGTGGGCGCTTCGGGCATGGTGCTCAATTTTCCAAATTTCGGGCAAACACGCGCAACGATGCAATTGGCGAATCTTGTTCACATCACGGGATCAGTGATGTTCATGCTCGGCGCGATGGGGCATATTTACATGGGCACGCTCGGCATGGCAGGCGCGCTGGACGCGATGAAAACCGGCGTTGTCGACGAAGCGTGGGCTAAAGAGCATCATGAGATTTGGTACGACGACGTGAAGTCGGGCAAAGTGCCTGCGAACCGCACTGCCAGTGGCAGTAACAGCGGCGCTCAACAACCGGTAGCTGTTGGAGGAAACGACTGATGAAATTGAATCACTGGGTAGTGCTTGTAGTAGGGGGCACGCTGACTGCACTGGCTATTGCCAAGCTACCGCCACCTGCCCCAATGAACGATGAGCAGAAGGCCAAAGCCGAAGAGACGAAAGCGAAAGCAGCAGAAACCGCCAAGAAAACCGCAGCAGATGAGTTGCGCTATCAGGACAAAGCCGCCGAGCGCTATTTCAAGGAAATGAAAGCCGCTGGTAAAACGGTGCCGCCGGCCACGTGGGTTCCCCCGACTCCGCCGGTAGCAGCAGTCCAGCCCTCGTCGTCGGAATCGCTGGGACAGAAACAGGCAGTCGCCCCGAAAACGCAAGACACATCGAATCCCGGTGCTGCCAAAGCTGGATCCGGCGCCACCAACGCCAAGCCGACGCCAGTGAAGGGATAGCCTGATCAGACGCGATTGCGGATCGGCGGCTAAGCTAGAATTGAAAAGTCGGAGAGGTGGCAGAGTGGTTGAATGTACCTGACTCGAAATCAGGCTTACCGCAAGGTAACGGGGGTTCGAATCCCCCCCTCTCCGCCACCATGCCTCGCCCATCAAGCCACCCTCTGCGGTGGTTTTTTGTTGGCTATCCCTTGCGCTGCGGGTCTTATCATTGACCCAGTATCACCGCAAAGCATCCAGGCACATGATTGACACTGACTGCATCGACTCTCAGAGCGCTCTGCGCCGTATTTATTCGCCCGCAAAGGGCCGCTCGGTTGCCAAGCAGATCGACCACCTTGATGTGCATTGCAAGCGCTTCATTGCCCTGTCGCCATTTATTGTGCTGGCGAGCGCGAATGCTCTGGGCGACCCGGACTCATCCCCGCGCGGAGGCGCACCGGGATTTGTGCATGTGGTGGACGAACACACTTTACTGATTCCCGATGCGCCCGGAAACAATCGGCTGGATTCGTTGTCCAATCTGGCTGAGACTGGAAAAATCGGGCTGCTGTTCATGATTCCGGGTGTAGACGAGACTCTGCGCGTGAATGGTCGGGTTCGGCTTGTCCACGATGCGGTTTCGCTTGCGCCATTCGCCATCGATTCCCGGGTTCGCGTAGCCATCGAGGTGACGGTGGCGGACGCATACTTGCACTGCGCGAAGGCTTTTATGCGCTCGAAATTGTGGCATCGGGAAACATGGATTGATCGCTCGTCGCTGCCAACGATGGGCGAAATGCTCAATGATCAGACTGGAACGCAGTCGCCACCCGAATCGCAAGCGCAGATGGCGGCTCGTTACGCCGTGGATCTGTAAAACCCGCTCTGTGCGAATTGCGTAGATATCGATTGCGCGCGAGCATTCGCGGCAAATTGCTACTAACACGAACAATCGCACTAAAATTGCGAGTCAAGCTTTAAAGGATACTGCCATGGATCGTCGCTCATTTGTTAAGGCCACGTCCGCGTTGTCGCTCTCGGCCGCGCTGCCAGCGTTCGCGCAGACACCTGCTGCCGCTGCTGCTCGCGTGTTCAATCCGCAGGCTGGCGACTGGCGCAGCTTCGAAATTGT
>JAYWAQ010000647.1:0-3298 GCA_043782305.1 Burkholderiales bacterium | reverse complement strand
CAGCTTTCATCTGCCAATGTGTGGGTGCTACTGCATCGAGCCCGCTTGCGTCTGCGTGAGTGCCTGTCGGTGCGGTGGTTTTGCGCGAACGAAGCGGTGATTGCACGATGAATAGCTCTGACTCTTGCCGTAAAGCCGCCGCTCTGATTTCCGCGCGTCAAGATCGCACTCTGACGGCTAGTGAGCAGGTTGCGTTAGCGGCTCACCTGAAAGTGTGCGACTACTGCATTCGTTTTGAGGCGCACTCGAAGTTCATTCGGCAAAGCCTCAACGCATGGAAGAACTACGCGGGCTAGCCTCATCGCTCAGGCTTGGTGCGATTTTTTCGCGACAACCGTCAGGTAAATTGCGATCGTCACACACATCACCGCAAGCGACACCCACGCATGCGGCCACAAAAGCGGAATGCCCGTCAAGATCAGGCCATCGTTGCTTCCGGGGATGAGCACGCTTCCTGCACCCATCAATGCTCCCCCAAGAAGGCAGCGCAAAACGCCTTTCACATCCGCGCGTTGGGAGCGAAAACGACCCGCCGTCCACCCGCCGAGTGCGGCACCTGCCCACAGAGCGACAAGAAGCAAGCCACGCTCAGAAGTGTTGCTGTACTTACCGCGCGCCCACTCGGCCAGTACATCGGTGTATGCCCACGCGCCAAACAGCCAGAGCGTGAAGAGAAAAGTGATCGCAATCACTTGCGTCGCAGCGTGTGGCCGCCATACTTTGCCAATGAGCGCGCTCGTCCGCGACTGCTGTGCCGAGTGCCCGTACCACGTACGCCAAAACGGTCGCATGATCCGCCACGCCATCAAGGCTGCCACCGCAAACGCCAACCAGGGCGGCGTTTGAAAGGCCCACGAGGGTTGTGCTAATTTTTGTGGAAGCATGTGAGCGAGTGACGCTTGCCCAATTACGCAGCCAAAAAAAAAGCCTACCGGCGTGGCTGAATAAGCCCAGTACCCCGAGCCGAATTTGGCGACCGCGCCAAACACACAGGCACCGTTCACAGCTGCGCCGAGCCCCAATACGGCAGCGCCCACTATCGTCCACACCGTTATTGCGTAGCCTGCGGGCATCGGTGGCATCAAACCGAGTGCGTTACCTATTAACAGGCCACCTACTACCCACATCGATGCTTCCAGCAAAGCAAGCATTCGGGTTGCACGCCCATCGCGAAGTATTTCGTCCATAGCGGCCACGGTACAAGTTGCACCCCGCTGAACGGCATAGCCCATCGTGGCAACCAACGCTACCCCAAACAGCAAAAGAATGATTGACATGACAAGAATATTGCAGCGACCTGACCCAGTTTCCTGGGGCAGGCAAAAGTGAAAGTCGAAGCTTCGAAAGCGCTGCCTACATTTTCTCCATCATCGTCTCAGGCTTCTTGTCGTTGACAATGTCGGAGATGGTCAACATCACCGGAACTTTGCCCTTGTTGGTCCACCAGTGCATCGTGCCCAAAAATTCCTTGGACACGTCGCCAACCTTGTGGACGATGGGCACCAGACATTTGCTGCTGTTTTCAATCACCTCGCCTGCATTCACCATGATGAGCGCCGGGCGATCAGCATGACTGTGCAGCGGTACCACGCCACCGGGCATGATGGTCATTTTGCGCAAACGCAGGCGGCGGTTATCCAGCTTGACGTTTTCCGCGGCGAGATCAATCGATGAGATCTCTGATTCGGTCACGCCGACGGGCGCGGTTGGTGCGCCAGTCAACGCATTGGCACCGGCTTTGCCTGCGGGGCACTCGCCCGCAAAGGCAACACTGGCCATACCCATACAGGCAACAGCTAATGCCGTGGCGATTCGTTGAGGAGAAGTTTTCTTCATAAAAAATTCCAGAGAGTTACGTTAAAAGGACACTGAAGCGGCTTACGGATTCAGTGCAGTTCGAGCGATGAAGCTCGAATTCGTTGTGTGGACGTTGATGCGAGTCGGTGTCACTGCGCCTGTCGCCGAAACGTTCTAGCCTCTAGCAAGAAAGCGCCAGCGCACCAACTTTACCCTGGGAAAAGCACCTGGCGTTTAGCGCACCGCTGCGAGCTGCGTATGCAGAAGTTCCCCTACGAGGAACCGTGCTCAAAGTTGTGAATCACGACCCCATCTTTGCTATCAACCGATTGCCGCCAAGGTGCAGCCTCAATGGCGCGTGCAGCGTCATTCAAGCCCGCTTGCCAGCGCGCAGTGATTCCCTGGTGTGTGAAATCGATGTCCTTGCTGCTGTCTTCACCTTCCAGGCGCGGTGACAACATGCGCACCACGTGCATGGTGGTTCCGCAGCCCCACGCGGTCAACGCTTTGACTTCTTTGCTCGACCGCAATTTTTCGGGCATCTGCAACGCCAGCTCGCGAATGATGTGGCGCAGGTTGTGAATTTGCTGCTGCTTGGCGATATGACTGTCTGCGCGTGTGGAGAACTGAATATCCTTTTGCCGCTCGTTAATCGCCCACAAGCTCTCAGGCTCAGGGCCTGCCGGGTTCCACAACTGAATGGTGAAGATGGTCGAGTCGCGCCTCGGGTTGTCGTCCAAAACAACCTCGACAGGCGTGTTGGAATAGATGCCGCCGTCCCAATACGGCTCACCGTCAATGCGTATCGCAGGAAAGGCGGGAGGCAGCGCGCCAGAAGCCATCACATGCTCAACCGATAGTTCGTCTGTCCGGCTATCGAAGTAGCGCATCGCACCCGTGTTGGCGTTGACTGCGCCAACAGTCAAACGGGTTTTTTTGGTTTGCAGGTATTCAAAGTCAACCAGATGAGTGAGCGTATCGCGAAGCGGCTGCGTGCTGTAGTAAGACGCTTTTTCGATGCCCAGTTTGATCTTTTGCCCCAGCAAAGCATGCGGATTTGGGGAAAAGAAACCAGGGATGCCGCGCATCATCGTATTCGCGTTAGTGAGTGAGTTGCCAAACAGTCCGAAACCTGTGCTGAACGGGTTGGCTTTATTTAACTCCATGCGATCCCAAAACTCGTGCAAGCGATCCATGCGCTTGTCTGGCGGGTTGCCCGCAATCAATGCTCCGTTGATCGCGCCGATGGACGTGCCAACCACCCAATCCGGCTCAATACCAGCCTCATGCAAGGCCTGATACACGCCGAGTTGGTAGGCCCCCAAGGCACCGCCGCCTTGAAGAACGAGCACGACCTGGCCAATTGGGTGGCTCTGCCGGACTGCCTTACCCGTATCTTTTGTAGCCATGTGAAGTCTCCTCACGAGATGAATACGTTGTGCCGGACTGCGATCTCGCAGCGACAGAAAATCAGTTCAAAGAATGATGAATCGAGAATGCA
>JAYWAQ010000646.1:0-3307 GCA_043782305.1 Burkholderiales bacterium | reverse complement strand
CGGCGCTCGGCGGGTGGGCGCTGTTGCTACTGGTGCTGCTAACCGGTATAGGTGGCAGCGCTTACGTGCTCAGAGCGAAGCGACAATAGGTCGCGCTTTTGACTTGCCAGCCAGACCGCTGGCGAGTCAAATCGGGATTCCGCAGGGATGATCAGCTTTTTTTGCCGAAACGGCATTTGCACGTGGGCTAGCGTCCATAAACGATAAAAGTCGAAAATGACGAAAAGCGACGCGCAGCCCCAACGATAAGGCGTCTTGGCCGAAAGCTGTTAGTGCAAAACCACCTGGCCTGCACCGGGGGCGAGGCCGGTTTGCAGCGGCGAGGCGTGATGCACGATCAGCCGCCAACCCTGGGGCTCACGCTGAAACACATTGGTAACAAACACCGGTCCGCGCGGCTGCGGCTCTTCCCCGACGTAAATCCACTGGATGGCGTGCAGCGTCACCATGCCGATCGTGCGATGCCACGACTCCTCGCGCATCTCGATCCGCATCTTGGCGGAGCCGCGAAGAATGGCCTCCCACGCTGTTCGCACCGCCGCGTAGCCGTAGAGCGGCGCGGCAGCAGGATGCGCGCAACAAATATCTTCATCGTCCGCCCACACTGACATCAACGCCTCAATATCGGCCTGCGCAAAGGCCTCGTAAAAGGCCCGCGCGCAATCGTCGGGTGAACCAAAAAAGGCTTGTGACTTCATATTGCGATTGTAGTGAAGGCACTAGACAGGCTAGGCTAACACTTTCATCACGCGCCCAACTCCATGGTTGCAGCATGTACACCGCGCCGGGTCATGCGGGCACTACACTTCTGTCCGCGACCGCTATCGCCTTAACTCTTTTTCGCCACGATTCCAAAAAATGAGCAATTCGCAACACGATAAATCCAGTGATCCGAACCAGAACGGAGATCCGATCAAACGCTTACCGCTGATGGCGAACATCCTCTTCGCCAGCCGCTGGCTCCAGCTGCCGCTGTACCTGGGCCTTGCGATTGCGCAGGCGGTGTACGTCGTTCACTTCCTGATGGAGTTGTTCCATCTGGTTGAAGCTGCGCTTGGCATGTCGAGCGCGGTTCATGAACTCACGTGCGCCGCCCAGCCGCAACTGATTGCCTGTGCCGCAGGTGCCGTCGAGATGCACAAACTGACCGAAACCACCATCATGCTGGTGGTGCTTGGCCTGATTGACGTCGTGATGATTTCGAACCTTCTGATCATGGTCATTGTGGGTGGCTACGAAACCTTTGTCTCGCGCATGAACCTGCAAAATCACCCGGATCAACCGGAATGGCTTTCGCATGTGAATGCTGGCGTGCTCAAGGTCAAACTGGCAACAGCGATCATCGGCATCTCGTCGATTCACTTGCTGAAAACATTCATCAACGCGTCAGCGTTTGACACCAAAACGCTGATCGCGCAAACCGGGATTCATGTGGTGTTTTTGCTCTCCGCCCTGGCCATTGCATGGACCGAAAAAGTGATGGGAAGTGTGGCCCAGCAGGCTTCTTCGTCCCAACCACACTAGTGCCTGTCTAAGCAGATCGCAATATTAGGCCAGTGTGCGAAGCGTTGCTTCGCGAGCCCATTGGCGTGTTTTTGCGGCGTTGAGGAATGACTTTACGTCACGTACGCCGGTAACGCCCGCGTCGGGGTTAATTCCGATGAGGTTCAACAGGTGGTGACCGCCGTCGTCAACGCCAATCGCCTTCAGATGCCCGAACGCGTCGCGTACGAAGTCGACCGCCGCCGCCTCGGCATGGAGCGCCTCGGCAGACTTTGCCGACAGCACAACGGCGACGGCATCGAACATCACCGACGGCGTACCTGCCAATTGACCATCAGCGGCCAGCGTTGTGCCGTCGGCCAGCGTGACACCACCGACTTTTGTCGCAACAATTTTCACACTCGCGCCCGCCGCAATCGCGGCCTTTTTTAGCGACGCGATTGCCGCACCGTCCGACCCGTCCGCCACCAGAACGGCAATGGCTCGACCTTCAAGCGTTGCTTTCATCTTGCCGATGATTTGCAATGCTGGTGACAGTGGGAAATCTTGAACGGGCGCTGCGGCTTTCGGCGCTGCAGGCAACGTGCCCAAGCCGAGACCCGCCGCCACGCGCTTCGCCAGATCCGCCTCAATGTGCTGTAAATGCGCGACCATCGCCGTCCTGATGTGCGGATGCTCAACCTTTGACAACTCGAACACCAAAGCGGATGCAATATGCGCCTGCTCGTGTACGGTCTGACTTAAGTAGAACTGCCGCGCCTGACTGTAGTGATCGGCAAAGCTTTCGGCGCGAATGCGGCCTTTCGTGTCTGTCGCGTCGCCGCCCTCATGCGCCGCAGCGGTGTGGAAACCGGTGTTGGGTGACTCACGAGGCGAATCGGGTGCAAGGGAGCTTGGCTCATACGCAACTCGCCCCTTTGGACGACTCATTTGCATGTGTCCGTCACGTTGCTGATTGGCAAACGGGCACTGCGGAGCGTTTACCGGGATCTGATGAAAGTTGGCTGACCCGAGCCGCGAAAGCTGGGTATCAAGATACGAAAACAAGCGCCCTTGCAGCAAAGGATCATTGGAAAAATCGATGCCCGTCACGATGTGTGACGGACAGAACGCAACCTGTTCAGTTTCGGCGAAGAAGTTGTCAGGCCAACGGTCAAGCACCAGCCGACCAATCACTTGCAGCGGCACCAATTCTTCCGGGATAAGTTTGGTCGCGTCGAGATGGTCGAACGGAAAGGCTTGGGCTTCAGCCTCCGTGAACAACTGCACTGAGAATTCCCATTCAACCGCTTTTCCATCCGACAGCGCGTTAAATAAATCTCGACGATGAAAGTCGGGATCGGCTCCGGCGATCTTGCAGGCTTCGTCCCAAATCGTTGATTGCAGGCCGAGCTTGGGTCGCCAATGAAATTTGACGAAAGTCGATTCACCGTCGGCATTGATCAGCCGAAAACTATGAATGCCAAAGCCTTCGATCATACGCAGTGAACGCGGAATGGTGCGATCCGACATGATCCACATGACCATGTGCATGGATTCTGGTGTCAGCGAAATGAAATCCCAAAACGTGTCATGTGCCGAGGCTGCCTGCGGGAAGCCGCGATCGGGCTCCATCTTGACGGCGTGTATCAGGTCGGGGAACTTGATCGCGTCCTGAATGAAGAACACCGGCACGTTATTGCCGACCAGATCCCAGTTGCCTTCACTGGTGTAAAACTTGACGGCAAAACCACGCGCATCGCGCGGCGTATCGGCTGAGCCAGAGCCGCCTGCCACAGTAGAAAATCGGGCAAATAATGGCGTC
>JAYWAQ010000645.1:0-3308 GCA_043782305.1 Burkholderiales bacterium | reverse complement strand
CGGTGGAAGCGCTCCCACAAGACAAGCGCAACCGATTCTCCCACCCATGAAAATCATCTTCGCCGGCACTCCTGAATTTGCGGCTACAGCGCTAAGAGCCCTTCTGCATGCGGGTCCCGACGCGGGCATTCAGGTAATCGCGGCCTACACCCAGCCTGATCGCCCAGCGGGTCGCGGCATGAAATTAACAGCTTCCGCCGTGAAAACTCTGGCGGCGTCTCACGGCATTCCGGTGTTTCAACCGCCAACGTTAAAAGCGCCCGAGGCGCAGGCTGAAATGGCCGCGCTCGGAGCGGATGTCATGGTGGTGGCCGCTTACGGGTTGATCCTGCCGCAAGCGGTGCTCGATATTCCGCACAAAGTCGCAGGCTTTGGTTGTCTCAACATTCACGCCTCGTTGTTGCCGCGCTGGCGTGGCGCTGCGCCCATTCATCGAGCGATTCTGGCGGGCGACAAAGCGTCCGGCGTGGCCATCATGCAGATGGAAGCGGGCCTCGACACCGGGCCGGTTTTGCTGGAAACTTTCACTGCGATTGGTGCACGCGAAACCACCGGTCAATTGCACGACCGCCTGGCGACGCTGGGGGCCGAGGCCATCGTGCATGTGCTCACCCGCCTCGCTCGCGGGCACGAACTTGCCAGCGCTGAGCAATCGACATTGGGCGTCACCTACGCCCACAAAATCACGCCGGAGGAAGCGCAGATAACGTGGTCGGCCAGCGCGGTGGAAATTGATCGCCAGATTCGAGCGTTCAATCCGGTGCCCGGCGCATGGACGACGTGGCGCGAGGAAAAGCTGAAGCTGTGGGCGTCAGAGCTCGTATTGGTGCCGTCATGCCTCGGATCGGTGCCGGGGACCGTCGTCGCCGCAGACGGTGATTGCTTGCTTATCGCGTGCGACTCGTCGGTGCTCGCGATTACTGAGGTGCAAAAAGCGGGCGGCAAACGAATGCCGGTGTCGGCGTGGCTGGCCGGTGGTCATCATGCGATGGTTGGCGACCTATTGGGAAATCAGCAGCTTTAGCGCTAAATCGCCGCTTTATAAGGGATAAGCGCGACTAAAGACTGAAATCGACTTTTGCTAAAAATTAGCGCGAGCCCTTTAGCAACGGTCGATTCACCAAAAAGCTGAAGATACGGGCGCGACGTCCGCCGTTAAGCGGCGCCCTGCTGCTTCTCCAACGCATCCACCTTCACCGTCAAATCATCAACCTGCGCTCTGAGCACGTTGAGCATTTCGCGCTGCACGTCAAATTCCTGCTTGCTGACGACGTCCATGCGCGACAAACCAGCCGCGAGCGTCGCACGGAGATTTTTTTGCAGGTCTTCGCCCGGATTGCCAGCGAGGACGGCTTTGAGTTGCGCAGTGAGTTCATCGAGCGTCATCAGCGGAGTTTAGCAGCCTGACGAACCTTGAATCATCCGCCACGAAGCGGCTGCAGCGGTCCAAGTTTCTACGTGATCGTCAACGTTCGAATGACTGCTATCCACACGATGCGCTGGAAAAATGGGGTGCCTTTACCGCTGATAGACGTCAATTTGCGCGCAATATTGGTGCGCACGTATCGTAGGGCTTCGCGCCAGCGGTCGAAATGCACCGATTTGGAACAAAAGTGCACTGAACCTTTGCTGCGCCGCAACGTTGCCTCGCACTGGCCGCTGGCACGGCGCTTGCGAAGTCTGGCCTAGTTGCCATCCGCATTTTTTTGGAGATTTACGATGAAATTAAAACAAACCCTTGTCGCCGCCGCCGTCTCTGGCCTGATCGCCAGCGTCACTTTTGCCCAGACAGCGCCTCCTGCGCCAGCACCTGCCGCTGCACCGGCACCTGCGCCTGAGCCAGCGCCGCCGTTTTCGGTGAACGTGGGCGTTGCTTCGTCGTACATCTATCGCGGCCTGAACCAGTCCGATTACAAACCTGCGCTGCAAATCGGTGCTGACTACGTGCACTCCAGTGGCTTCTATGTGGGCGTTTGGGCATCTAGCATCCGTTGGGTCAAGGATTTCGGCCTGGGCACGGCCAATGTTGAAACTGACATCTACGCGGGCTATAAGGGCGAAGCCGGTCCCGTTGCCTACGACGTCGGTGTGTTGCAGTACGTCTACAACGGGTCGGTGACCAAGGGTGCCGTTCGCGCCAACACCACTGAGCTTTACGTTGCGGGCACGATCAAGATGTTCACACTCAAGTATTCGCATGTTGTTTCGAACGCAATCTTCGCCACACCTAACTCCAAGAACAGTGGCTACTTTGACCTGAGCGCTTCGTTCCCGATCACCGACGCTCTGGCGATCAACGCGCACGTCGGTCATCAAATCATCAAGAACACGGGCGGCCTCGGCACCTATACCGATGGTAAAGTGGAAGCGGCCTACGACTTTGGCAACGGCCTCGCGCTTTCCGGCGGCGCGACAGCAACTGACGCGAACAAAGGTTTCTACACGCCTGCGGGCAAGAAATTCACCGGCAAGACGACACCGTACCTGCTGCTCAAGTACACCAAAGCGTTCTAATTTAATCAGGGGGATATAACTATGAAACTGGTTACCGCCATCATCAAACCGTTCAAGCTCGACGAGGTGCGTGAAGCCCTTGCCGGGGTTGGGGTTCAGGGCATCACCGTGACCGAAGTCAAAGGCTTCGGTCGGCAAAAGGGCCACACCGAGCTGTATCGTGGTGCCGAATACGTGGTCGACTTTTTGCCGAAGGTAAAAGTTGAAGTCGCGGTCAAAACCGAGCTCGTCGAGCGCGTGATCGAGGCCATCGAGAAGGCCGCCAACACCGGCAAGATCGGTGACGGCAAGATCTTTGTATTCGAAGTCGAACAAGTCATTCGTATCCGCACCGGTGAAACCGGTCCGGACGCGCTTTAATCGGGGGGTTATTAATAATGAAATTAAAACTATTCGTTGGCGCGCTCTGCGCGGCCCTTGCCCTCGGCGTGAGCACGATGTCGGTCGCGCAAGCGCCCGCGGCGGCTCCTGCTGCCGACGCCAAGCCTGCTGATGCAGCTAAACCAGCCGAAGCAGCGAAACCTGCCGACGCTGCAAAACCTGCTGAAGCTGCTCCCGCTGCTGCGGCTCCAGCTGCCGGTGCTGCACCTGCCGCTCCTGCCGCAAAAGCTCCCGAGCCAAACAAAGGCGACACCGCCTGGATGATGGTTTCCACACTGCTCGTCATCATGATGGCGGTACCGGGCCTCGCGCTCTTCTACGGCGGTCTGGTGCGCTCGAAGAACGTACTGTCGGTGCTGATGCAGGTGATGGTCGTGTTCTCGCTCGTGGTTGTGCTTTGGCTGATCTACGGC
>JAYWAQ010000644.1:0-3308 GCA_043782305.1 Burkholderiales bacterium | reverse complement strand
ACGCCATCGTGTCGGACGAAAGTGTGTCCTATGGCCGCGGCTTCTACAAAAACACCCACGCCGCACCCTCGCATGACTGGCTGCACCTAGTCGGCGGCGCGATTGGCGCAGGCTTGCCGATGGCAACGGGTGCCGCCATCGGCGCCGGCGGTCAGCGCCGCGTGATCAACCTGCAGGCCGACGGGTCGGCCATGTATTCACTGCAAGCGCTGTGGACGCAGGCGCGTGAATGGCTGCCTGTCACCACCATCCTGCTCAACAACCGCAAATACAGCATCCTGATCGGCGAATATCAGGCTGTAGGCGCTACGCCGGGGCCGATTGCCATGAGCATGCTCGACCTTGGCAATCCGAATCTCGATTGGGTCAAACTGGCGAATGGCATGGGTGTTGAAGCGGCGAGGGCGACCAATTTAGAAGTATGCGCAGATTTGATGACGCAGAGCTTTCGGCAGAGCGGGCCGTTTTTGATTGAGTTGATGATTTGACGGAGCGGTATAGCAAAGCTGCCCGTTCGTCAGAGTCTGGATGTTTACATTCGCTGTGACAAACGTCCACACCACTACGCCCGAAACGGAATCAAATTCACCGAATCCGTAATCACCGTGTCCACACCCCAACCCCACAGCCGCTCGGCGTCCGCTAGATCGTTGCAGGTGTAGCAGGCGACGCGCAGGCCGTTGGCGTGGGCTTCTGCGACGATTTCCTGGGTCAACGTGCGCCAGTTGGCGTCCATCGCGATGGCGCCGACGGCCTTGCAGCGCGCAAGCCAATCAGCGGGCAGAGGATTGTCGAAGAGATGCGCTCGGGCAAATTCCGGCGCTGCGTCGCGAGCTGCGATCAGGGCTTCGGTGGAGAACGAGGAGAGCAACGGCTTCAGCGCGGCGTGAGCCGGGTCGGAGAAGAGGGCCTGGGTTTCCAGTGCAACCGCCGCGCCGGTTTCGCGTTCGCGGCCTATGCACGGCTTGATTTCGGTGTTGAGTTGCACGCCGTTCGCGATACAGTATTTCGCGACGCGCCAGTAGGTCGGGATCGGCTCGCCCGCGTAAGCGGGCGAGTGCCACGACCCCGCATCGAGTAGTGCGAGCTGATGCCAGGTTTTTGCAGCGACGCGGCCACGTCCGTCGGAACAGCGGTTGGTCGTGTCGTCGTGCATCAAGAGCAGCGTACCGTCTCCCGAGAGTTTGACGTCAATCTCGGCGGCGCGGTAGCCGTGTGCGACACCCAGGCGAATCGCGGCCAACGTGTTCTCGGGCGCGAGCTTTCCCGCGCCACGATGGGCGATGGTTTTGGGGTAGGGCCAGGCGGGCAGCATCAAATCCGCTTACCCGTATCCGCATTAAACCAGTGCACGCGATGCGGATCAAACGACAGCGGCAGACGATCACCCACGCGCGCGCCGGTGGCGTTGTCGAGGCGACAAATAATGCGGAAATTGGCGAACTGGCCGTACGCATAGGCATCCGCACCGACCCATTCGATCATCTGGATGGCAATGGAGAAGCGCGCCTGCGCGTCCGGCACCAGTTGCAAATGTTCGGGTCGCACGCCGAGCACGACGCGTTCTCCGTTGGCGATGACTGACGGAAATTCGCCGACGTGGAACATGTCGCCCTGATCGGTCTTCAATGACTGCCCGGCGCGTACACCCCAGATCTGGTTCATTGCGGGCGTGCCGATGAAGTTCGCGACGAACAACGACGCGGGCCGTTCGTAGACTTCCTTCGGCGTGCCGACCTGTTCGATGATGCCGCTGTTCATCACCAGCATGCGATCCGAGAGCGTCATCGCCTCGATCTGATCATGCGTCACGTAAAGGCTCGTGACTTTCAGTTCCTGATGCAGCTTCTGCATTTCAAGACGCATGTCGACGCGCAACTTCGCATCGAGATTCGACAGCGGCTCATCGAACAAAAATACTTTTGGCTCGCGCACAATCGCGCGGCCCATTGCGACGCGCTGACGCTGCCCACCGGAGAGTTGGCGCGGCGTACGATCGAGGAGATGCGCGAGCTCCAGAATTTCGGCGGCCTTCGCAACACGCGCAGAAATAGCGGCCTCGCTCATCTTGCGAATTTTCAGGCCATACGACATGTTCTGGCGCACCGTCATGTGCGGATATAGCGCATAGTTCTGGAACACCATCGCGATGTCGCGATCCTTGGGCTCGAGCTTGTTGACGACTTTTCCATCGATCCAGATTTCACCGCCGGTGATGGGTTCCAGCCCGGCGACCATGCGCAGCAACGTGGATTTACCGCAGCCCGAAGGGCCGACGATCACCACGAATTCACCGTCGCCAATGATGAGGTCAACCCCGTGGATCACGTCCACGTTGCCGTAGGACTTTTTGACTCCCTTGAACTCGACTTGCGCCATCTTATTTCTCGCTATCCACTAAACCTTTGACGAACCACTTCTGCATGAAGATCACCACGAGTACCGGCGTCAACAGCGCCAGCATCGCGGTGGCCATCACCAGATTCCATTCGGTCGCCGCGTCGCCGCCCGAGATCATGCGCTTGATGCCGATCACGACGGTGTACAGACTCTCCTGCGTCGTAATCAGGAGTGGCCAGAGATACTGGTTCCAGCCGTAGATGAACAGGATGACGAAGAGGGCTGCAATATTTGTCTTTGAGAGCGGAAACAGCACGTCCTTGAAGAAACGCAGCGGGCCTGCGCCGTCGATTTTGGAGGCTTCAACCAGTTCGTCGGGCATCGTCAAAAAGAACTGCCGGAACAGGAAAGTGGCCGTGGCCGACGCGATGAGCGGCACGGTCAATCCGAAATAACTGTCCAGCAATTTCAGATCCGAAATCACCTGATAAGTGGGCAGAATGCGTACCTCCACCGGCAACATCAGCGTGATGAAAATAAGCCAGAACGCCAATGTGCGGCCCGGAAAACGGAAGTAAACAATTGCGAATGCGGAGAGCATGGAAATCACAATCTTGCCGACTGCAATCACCAGCGCCATGATCAGGCTGTTGACCATCATTCTGCCGACTTGCGCGGACTGATTGCCTGCGCCGCTGAACAGCACTGTCTTGTAATTGTTGAGTAACTGATCACCTGGAACGAGCGAGATGGGTGACTGCAATACCTGCTCGGCAGACAGCGTCGAGGCGACAAACGTCACGTACAACGGCAAGGCAACGATGACGACGCCGATGCACAGCACGAGGTGTGCGATGAACGTTGAGATCGGTCGGTTTTCAATCATGGTAACGACCTGTTTTAACAGCGCACGACAAGCGACTTGCAGTGTTCATCAATACTGCACCTTACGCTCGACATAGCGGAAC
>JAYWAQ010000643.1:0-3309 GCA_043782305.1 Burkholderiales bacterium | reverse complement strand
ACGATCCGCCGAATCCATCTGATCGTGCCCGAGACGGGCAAGGAGCTTGTGTTGTTGACCAACAATTTCAAGCTCTCCGCCGTCACGATTGCCGCGCTCTACAAGGCGCGCTGGCAGGTGGAGTTGTTCTTCAAATGGATCAAGCAGCATCTGCGCATCAAGCAGTTCTACGGCACGACCGAAAACGCGGTGAAGACGCAAATTTGGGTCGCGATATCGGTGTACGTGCTCATCGCGATCATCAAGAAACGCTTAAAACTCGTGCCGTCGCTGTACGGCTTGCTACAGGTGCTCTCGCTCACGCTGTTCGAGAAAACTACATTGCAAGAGCTGCTGCAAGGGGCTACGCCACACGAAAACGACCGACCCCTCGCTAACCAATTGAATTTGTTCGAGTTTTAACCGGACACTAGTGCCAATAGGGGGTGTTATCGACTTTTCGGAAAATAGACAGCTAGCCCTAATTAAACAAAGGCTAAAGCCAAATGCTGATGACAAGGCAAAAGGGCAAGTCCCCTTCTCAAAGCCTCAGTGCGGCACCTGCAGCGCCGCGACAAACCGCGCCAAATCGGGCGCTTCGACGTCGGACACGGCGGCAAAATTAAGCCCGCCTGAGGTCCAGCTGCCCATACTGAAACCGCGTGCCGTTGCGAGTTCGACCGCGCTATCGCGACCCGAGGTGTCGGGCCAGACGAACAGATTGATCGGATGCTGACGAATTTTGTAGACGACGGCGACGGCGCGCTGGCCCGAGACGCGCTCCAGGCGTGCACCCAGTAGCGCGAAGCCTTCTGCCGACAAGTCACGCACCACGGGCGCAAAATCGATCTTGCCCTGAAACCACGTTTTGATGACGTGGCTGTCGCTCGATGGCACCTCGACCAGGCTGGGCGCGGCGAGCGAGGCGACGTGGCGGGCGACGAGTTGCTCGCGCACGGGACGCCGATCCTGATCTGCCAATGCCACCGAGTCATCGGACGGCGCGCCGAGCTTGCCAAGCGTGCCCCAGGTAACCAGAGCTGTGATGAGGCTGGCGGCACCAGCCATCGCTATCGCTTGCCACCACGAAGGACCGCGCGTGGTCTTGCCCACGCTAGCGACCAGCGGCTGCTGCGCCGCTCGCAGCTGGTTTAAGACAGCGCTGCGCAGCTCGGGCGAGGCGTCGTAGCGCGGCGCGGCAGCGCGCAGCGTCGCGCGCAACTGTTCGCGCGCGGACTTCCGCGCAGCACAATCGGCGCACTGCCCAATGTGGCGCGAAATCTCGTCGCTGGTGGACGTGTCGAGTTCGCCATCGAGCCACGCGTCCATCATCTGTTGGGTACGAATGCAGCTCATGGTTTCGCTCGCTTCACATCGGCGCCAAGCTCGCGCGAAAGCAGGTCGCGTCCACGTGACAGGCGCGACATCACGGTGCCGATGGGGACTTTCACAATCACGCTGATTTCCTTGTAGGTCATTTCTTCAAGCTCGCGCAGCACAATCACTTCGCGAAACTCGACGGGCAAATTTGCAATCGCCGCGCGTACCCAGCGCACGTCTGATGCGCGAAGGGCAATCTGCTCGGGCGTGTCGTGTACCTGCGCGCCAGCGATGCCATCAATTTCCTCGTCGTATTCGCGCTCGCTGTTGCGTTGTTTGTTGTTGCGCAAGTGATCGATACAGGTGTTCCTCACCACGGCCATGAACCACGCCTTTGCGCTCGGCCCCGCAAGATCGTCGAAAAACCGGAACGCCCGAATGCACGCTTCCTGAACCGCGTCTTCCGCTGCGGCAGTATCGTTCATCAACCAGCGCGCAAGGTTGTAAGCCGCGTCGAGATGGACGAGCACGGTCGATTCGAAGCGACTCACGTTGGCGTGGTCATGGAGCGGCGATTTCATCGGATTCGCGTCATTGCAAGTCATTGCAATAGAGATAGACGTAACAGGATTGTCATTTATTCCCGCACCGGTTCGGGAATATTCGCGCCCGCGCCCTCGTCTTGCAGGGCATCCCCACAACCGAAGGATGACTCATGAACGACACGACAGAACACGGATACTCACGGCGCGATTTCATGAAGCTCGCTGCCGTGGGTGGCGGCGTGGTGTTTGCGTCCGCGCTACCCGGATGCGCCGTCATGCAACAGGGCGCAACAGGTACAGCGCGCGCAGCGGACTTCAATTTCGTCCAGCTCTCGGATATTCACTGGGGCTACAACAATGCCTCGGTCAATCCCGATTTCAAGGGCACCTTGCCGAAGGCGATTGCCGCCGTAAATGGTCTGAGCCACAAGCCCGACTTCGTGATGTTCACGGGGGACCTGACGCACACGACCGATGACCCGAAAGTACGTCGAACGCGGCTCAGAGAGTTTCGCGAGATGGCAAGCGCGATCAACGTGCCAGTGCGCTACATGCCCGGCGAGCACGACGCGGCGCTTGATCGCGGTGAGGCGTATCACGAGTTTTTCGGTAGCGCCATGCACTACACGTTTGACCACAAGGGCATTCATTTCATCGTGCTCGACAACACGTCCGACCCGTCCGCGATTTTGGGCGACGCGCAGCTGCGGTGGCTGAAGACGGACCTCGCCACTCAGTCGCCGGAGCAGCCCATCGTCGTGTTCACCCATCGCCCGTTGTTTGCGCTCGCCCCGCAGTGGGACTGGGCGACGCGCGACGGCGGTAAGGCCATCGATCTGTTGATGCCGTTTAAAAACGTCACCGTGTTCTACGGCCACATTCACAACGCCCACCACCACATGACCGGCCACATCGGCCACCACGCCGCGATGTCCACGATGTTCCCGATCTCGCCGTTTGGATCGATGGAGAAAAAGACGCAGCTGCCGTGGAACGCAGACAAGCCGTACGACGGCATGGGCTGGCGCAGCATCCATGCGGGCGGCGCAGTCACGCCGAAGTGGGCCGATATCGCGCTGACAAAATCGTGATGTGCATGCAGTGCTGCATTAAGAAGGCGGCAGGTTGATGAACCGGCGCACATTCATTTCACGGGCTGCGCTCGCTCCGATTGCCGTTGGCGCGCTCGTCGGCGGTGTCGCCTACCGCGCCACCAGCCAGAGCGCGCCGCGACGCATCGCCATCAAAGCCAGCAAGTTTGAGTTCTCGCCCGCCGAGCTCACCGTTGAGCGCGGGCAAGCAGTGACGCTGGTCATCACGGCGACCGACTATGCGCACGGCTTCGATCTGTCCGACTTCAGAGTCCGCCGCGATCTGATTCCCGGCAAAGAGGTTGAGGCCACATTTACACCGGACAAAGTCGGCCGCTTCGTGTTCGTCTGCGACAACTTTTGTGGCGAAGGGC
>JAYWAQ010000642.1:0-3316 GCA_043782305.1 Burkholderiales bacterium | reverse complement strand
GCGACGGCGGATCGACGGTTTTGGGGCTTACCCTTGCGCTACTGAGTTTTCAGGGAGTTACGACCAATCTGTGGGCGGTCGCGGTTCCACTGGCGCTGTTCGTGCCGTTTTGGGCGGACGCGACATATACGTTGTTGCGACGTACCTTGGCTGGAAGCAACCCGCTGACACCGCATCGCGGCCACCTGTATCAGCGTTTGGTGCTTGCCGGCCTTGGGCACCAAGGCGTGTTGATGTGGATTGTCGGATGGAATTTGCTTTCTTTCGCCCTTGCTTATTGGCTTCGGCTCGAAAAGGGCTGGCTAGGCCTCGCCGTGGTCGTTGCCTACGCCATTGCCTACGTAGCGGTGACCGAATGGACGTTGCGCAAACGGCCCAATTTGCTGATTAATCCTCGCGCGTTCTTGGCGTTGATATATGACCTTGCCGCCGCTGCCGGTGCCTGGTCGCTTCTGTTTTGGGCACGCTTCAATTTCAACATTGACGCGGCAGACTTTACGGGTCTTGACGTCATCAGAAGCCTCAAGTTCATCATCCCCGTTCACGCGTTGGTATTTGTTGGCTTGGGTCTTTATCAAGGGCTGTGGCGCTTCGCGAGTCTTGCCGATTTACGCCGTATCGTGTTGGGCGCATTCATGGCGGCGGCAGGTACCGCCGTGCTGTTCGCGTTGGTGCGACCCGACAGCTTTATCTGGCCACGCTTTGTGTTGGTCCTCCAGCCGTTTTTGTTGATTGTTCTAATGGGCGGTGCACGCTTCGCGTACCGAAGCTGGCGCGAGCACCGCTTGTACGGCCTGGCAGCTGCGAAAGGCGAACCAGTGCTGGTGCTGGGGGCCGGTGCCGCAGGCGCACGGCTTGTGAGCGAACTCGCAAAGTCGGAAACATGGCACGTCGTAGCGCTACTCGACGATGACCATGCGAAGATCGGTGGCCGGGTACATGACACGCGCGTCGTCGGGCCGATTGATCAGGCTCCAGCGGTTGCCAAGCGATTTGGCGCGCGCCACGCCATCATCGCGATGCCCAACTCAAATCACGAAGCGCGTCGCCGTGCCGTCGCGCTCGCGGCCGAGGCGCATCTTACGACGCTGACGGTGCCGTCCTATGACGAGCTGTTGTCGGAAGACTCTCCTCTGGCAAAACTACGATCCATCGAGCTGGAAGACTTGCTGGGTCGCGACCCGATCACGCTCGACACGCCTGGTCTTGAGAATTGGCTCAGCGGCCGAACCGTGTTGATCACCGGCGCAGGCGGATCGATTGGAACTGAGCTCTGTAATCAGGTTGCACGCTTCCATCCCGGCAAATTGATCATGGTGGACATCTCCGAATTCGCTTCGCATGTCGTGAGCGAACACATGATCACGCGCATGCCTCGCGAACGGCTCGAGGTCTATGTGGGCGACGTGCGTGACCGCACGCGCATGAGCGAAATATTCAGCGCTGAACGCCCCGCCGTGGTTTTCCATGCCGCCGCCTACAAGCACGTACCGCTCACCGAGTCCGTAAACGCGTGGGAGGCCGTTCGCAACAACGTGCTCGGAACACTGGTCGCGGCCGAATGCGCACGCGAAGTCGGCACGGAAAAGTTTGTTCTGGTATCTACCGACAAAGCGGTACGCGCATCAAGCGTTATGGGCGCGAGCAAACGCCTGGCTGAACTTGCGATCCTGAGCCTGCCTCCTTCACCGACACAGTTTGTTGGCGTTCGATTTGGCAACGTTTTGGGAAGCAATGGCAGCGTCATTCCAAAGTTCCGCGAACAGATCGCTGTCGGCGGCCCGGTCACGGTGACACATCCTGACATGACACGATTTTTCATGTCGATACCCGAGGCGGCACAACTCGTTATTCAGGCCGGGCTGATGGGGCAACCGCGCTCGCTCTATGTGCTGAACATGGGGGAGCCGATTCGCATCGTCGAGCTTGCCGAAGAGCTGATTCGTCTGTCGAAAGGCGCGGCCAATTCAATTCCCATCGTCTATACCGGTCTGCGGGCCGGTGAAAAGATGCACGAGGAACTAACCGGCGATGACGAGCGTTTTGTCGAAACCGCGCATAGCAAGGTGCGACGGGTGATTACCGAACGGGACGTCGCCATTGACCTTGACGCCCTGGCCATCTGGCTCAATCAGGCGTCGCCCAAAGACGTCCGCGCCGCCTTAAAGCAGTGGGTGGTCGACTTCAATCCGCCTGTCGGGCAAGCAAACGGGCATACACCCCCGCCTGACGTGTAAGGCTCTCATGCGTGCCGCGCTCCACCACGCGGCCTGCATCAAAGACGAAGATTTCATCGGCATCGCGGATTGTGCTCAGGCGATGCGCAATCTGCACCACCGTATGGTCGCTACCAAGAATTCGCAACGTGTCGTGCACTAACCGCTCTGATTCGGTATCGAGCGCGGACGTGGCTTCATCGAACAGCACGATAGGGGCATTCTTGTAGAGCGCCCGCGCGATGGAAATTCGCTGCCGCTGTCCGCCAGAGAGCAGGCCACCGCCTTCGCCGACGATGGCATCGAAGCCGCCCGGCAGCGCCTCAACAAATGTTGACGCGCCCGCCGCCTGGGCTGCCCATTGAACGCGCGACATGTCTAATCCGCTGCCCTTAACACCCGTCGCATCCGTGGCACCAAAGGCAATATTGGCCGCGACGGTATCGTTGATCAGCAGCACATCTTGCGCAACCAGAGAAACGTTATTTCGTAGCGCTGCCGTACCCATGTCTTTGATCGGAACACCGTCGACACTGATTGCGCCGGACTGGGCCTTGTAGAAGCCCGCAAGCAGCGCCATCGCTGTTGATTTTCCGCTGCCTGAAGCGCCGACGAAAGCGACGTGCTTCCCCGCAGCAATATCCAGAGAAAGCTCAACTAACGCGTCGACATCGCGTCCCGCGTAACGGGCGGTGACTGCGTCAAAGCGAATACTGCCCTTCAAGCGCTTTGATACGTCGTCAATTTGGACGTGTTCCGCAGGCTCGTCCAATACCGAGAAAATACTGGTCGCCGCAGCCAGCCCACGCTGCAAAACCGCGTTGATGGAAGACAAGCTCTTCATCGGCGGCAGCAGCGACAAAAGCGCCGTAAAAAAAACGAAGAAATCGCCCGCCGTCATTGCGCCGCGTTGGCCTTCCTGTATTGCCATTGCAACGATTCCGGCGATAGCGAGCGACACGACGAGATGCCTCAGCGGCGCGCTCGCTGCGTTCGCCGTTTCCTGCTTCATGATCGTCCGCCGAACGCGATTGCTGCGCTTGGTAAAGGCTCGCACCATTTGATCAAACGCGGCATAAATCTTCACCGAACGCTGATTG
>JAYWAQ010000641.1:0-3317 GCA_043782305.1 Burkholderiales bacterium | reverse complement strand
AGCTCTTGAAACCGATGGGCCCGACCAAGGTGTGGGTTCCGATTCCTGTTGTGGAGGACGGTTATCAGCGCAATCTCGTCACCAAGTGGACGCTGTCATCTGGCGCTGGCGAGCGTATGGCTGACCCGAAGTACGGCGCAGGATTGCTTGCCGTTGACCTCGATGGCAAAGAAGCGAAGCCCGTCATCGAAATGACCACCGAATTGCAGACGCAATCGCGCTCGGTTGATTGGTCGAAGCGCGGTGATGCCGTAATTTCTGCAGCGGATGCTGCCAAATGGACGGCTGCGACCGCATCCATGCCTACCGACGGCATCGTGCTGCAAAAAGCGCTGGAAGCGACCAAAGGCAAGACCAGCGAAATCGATAAGGTCCGTGCGTTGTACGACTGGACGATTGCCAATACCTACCGCAATGTTGACACCCGTGGCTGTGGTGTCGGCGATGTCAAAGCGGCGCTGGAATCGGCTAACTTTGGCGGCAAATGCGCTGATATCAACGCGATTTTTGTCGCGATGTGCCGGTCGATTGGCATCCCGGCGCGCGACGTGTACGGTGTTCGTATCGCACCGTCCGCGTTCGGCTACAAAGAATTGGGTGCAGGCAGCGCCAACATCACCAAGGCACAGCACTGTCGCGCTGAGGTCTTCCTCGCGGGCTACGGCTGGGTGCCGATGGATCCGGCCGACGTGACCAAAGTGCAGCGTCTGGAGACGGCCGATTGGGTAAAGACCACGCAACATCCAGTGGTCGGTCCGGTCAATAAAGCCTTGTTCGGTGCGTGGGAAGGCAACTGGCTCGCCTACAACGTCGCGCATGATGTCGCATTGCCGGGCGCTAAAGGGCCGAAGCTGCCGTTTTTGATGTACCCGCAGGCGGAGACGTCGGACGGTCGTCTCGATCCGTACGATCCCGACAATTTCAAATACACGATCACGACCAAAGAGATCAAGGCGTAGGGCTCATTCAGTTGTTCACTGTGTTGAATCGGAAAGCCGCAGCCTGCTGCGGCTTTTTTCTTTTGCTCTGTGTTTCCGTTTGGGCGGAAACGGCGTACGCGCAGAAGGGAAAGTGGTATCCGGAGGATGGCGCTGCGCCCGTCCTTAAATTAAAGACCGTTGACAATCAGGAAATCGATCTCGCGGCGCTCAAAGGCCGCCTGGTGATCGTCAATTTCTGGGCGACGTGGTGCGGGCCTTGCGTCGCTGAAATGCCGTCACTGCAGGCGCTCGCGACGAAGCTCGGCGCGAAAAACGCGATGGTGCTCGGCGTGAACTATCACGAATCGCCGCAAAAAATAACGGACTTTCAACTGAGGCATCCGGTGAGCTTTCCACTGCTGCGTGACCCGTGGCAAGAGGCGTCGGGCGAATGGAAAGTGCGCGTGCTGCCAACGACCTTCATCGTGGATGCCGCAGGTGTGCTGCGTTACCGCGTGGTGGGCGAAGTGGATTGGGGCAGCAAGGACGTGGCTGATCGGCTGAAGAAGATTTTGGCGGACGACGCTGCGAACAAAGCGGCGGCTCCGCGTTCGGCAAAGGCCGGCCTGCCAAATTCAGTCGCTCAAGCCGGATAGCCGAGTTATAGCTTTTCTATAAAAGCACGCCTGATTGAGGGCTACATCGCGTTTTTGGCGACTGTCGACTTTGGTAGATTTGTAGCGTGAGCCCCTATGAAATAGGGGTTTTGCGAAAAAGTTGCTACTCGCAACGAATCTCGCTAACCCTGCGACAACCATTTCTTCCGCCGCTCGAGCGCGTTTGAATCGGCGCCTTCCGGTGACAGCCAGACCGTGTCAGGCGACGCCGCCTGCGCACTCGGCACGGTCACCAAAGTCTCGCGCAACTGATCGTGGCGAAAGTACGAAACCGGAATAGACGTGCCCGCTTTGAAGCGCGCCAGATGCTTGCTGAGCGTCGTCGCGCTGGCACGCAGGCCATCGACAGCGATCAGCGTGTCGCCCGCGCTGAGGCTGGCTTGCCACGCACTTGAGCCGGACAATACAACCTTGACGACCGGAAGACCCGCGCCCGATTCGCCCATCACGAGGCCGAGCGTGCGGGTGTTGGTCTCAAGCGTGGCCTCCTCGCGTCCGCCGCGATCTGCGGCGTTGGCGCTCGGCCGCGTACGGTAGCTCACGGCAAACGGCGCGAAGAGGGCGGTCCAGTCGGGATCGGTCGTGCCGTTGACCCAAATGTCAAGCAGCGTTGAAACGTCACGTCCCACGTAGCCTGAAATCACCGCAAACGGATCTTCCGGTACACCTATGCCAGTCTTGCCGAAGTCGCGCCAAAGGCCGCGCATGACGTCGTCCAGCGAGCGTGATTCGCCAGCTGCGTCCGCAGCACGTTCAGTCGCTTCCGCAGCTCGTTGATCCGCACGCAGCATTAAATCCAGCGCCAACGCCACAAAACTCCCGCGCAGGTAGTAACTGAACTGTGAGTTCGCCGCATTTTCATCAGCCCGGTAGTACTTGATCCAGGCGTCAAAACTGGCCTCGGCCGTCGATTGCAGCTTCGTGCCCGGTGCGCGCAGCAGCGAGGTCAGACGACGACCGATGATCTTCAGATAATCGGCCTCAGTGATGAGCCCGACGCGCTTCAACATGAGCTCGTCGTAGTAACTCGTAAAGCCCTCAAAAATCCACAGCAACCGTGTGTAGTTTTCACGTGTTGTGTCGTACGGCGTAAACGCTGCGGGCTTGATTCGCTTGACGTTCCACGCGTGGAAATATTCATGGCTGATGAGCCCGAGCAACTCGCGGTAGCCCTCGGAAATGCTGGCGTCACCGACGGCGGGCAGGTCGTTCCTCGGGCAGATGAGCGCGGTGCTAGCACGATGTTCGAGCCCACCATAACCGTCGTCAACGACGTGAAGCTGAAAAACATAGTGATCGAATGGTGCCGCCGCATCGCCAAACAGATCGCAATGGCCCTGACAAATCTTCAGGCTGTCGGCCTTCAGCCGTTCCAAATCGCCACGATGCTTTCCCGAAATCACAAAGCGATGCGGCACGCCACCGGCCTCAAATGTGAACTCGTCAAAGTCAGCGCATTCGAGCGGATGATCGATCAACTCGTCGTAGGTATCGGCGCGATACTGACCAAAGCCGCGCGCGTCAATTTGCGTTGCCGACATCGACGTGGCGCAACGCCAGGTGCGACCTTCAGAAAATGCCGGGGCGCTAAGATCAAGCGTGCATGCGGATTGCGGCGCGTTGACATCCTGCAACAGCGCCGCCGCCGGATTGACAAAACCGCGCGACGAATCGAAATAGCAACCACGCACCGAGCGATCCCACGCATACACACGGTAGC
>JAYWAQ010000640.1:0-9174 GCA_043782305.1 Burkholderiales bacterium | reverse complement strand
TGCGCTGTTTTAGCCATGACGTAAATGCGGCGTCCTGCACCAGCGCTTGCGTCAGTTCGGTGTCGAAATAACCTGGCCCTAATCCGTTCACCTGAATGCCGTATTTGGCCAGTTCAACGCACATGCTTTTGGTCATCATTTTGAGCGCGCCTTTGGTGGTGACGTACGGAACGATGTTGGCGCGTCCCAGCTCGGAGTTCACCGAACAGACATTGATGATCTTGCCGCGTCCACGCGGCACCATATGGCGCACGACAGCCTGGCTCATGCTGAAGGCGCTCGTCACGTTGGTGTCCATTAGCCGCTGAAAATCCGCCAGCGGAAAATCGGTGAAGGCATTGCGAATCTGGATTCCAGTGTTGTTGACCAGAATATCGATGGGCCCGATGTCGCGTTCGATGCCTTCAACATTCGCCTGCACGGCAGCAGCATCAGTCACATCAAAAGCGCGAACGCTGACCGCCTCACCACGAGCTGCAAATTCTTCCGCCACGCGCTCGCACTTGGCGGCGTCGCGACCATTGATGATCACGTGCGCACCAGAGCTTGCGAGCGCCTGCGCAAGTGCGAGGCCAATGCCTTGCGAAGAGCCGGTCACCAGCGCGCGTTTACCGGTCAGATCGAATAGGGGATGAGGTGAGTTCATAACGTAAATGTAGCCCCGATTCGTGAGGCGCGATCGATGCATTTCAAAACAATGCGGCAGCGGCGAACGCGACAGCGTGTGCGGCTAAACTCGAATGCAGAGGAGATTTGACGATGTTGATGGCAATGCTTTACGGCGCAAAAGACTTGCGCCTCGAACGGGGTGACGACCCGGTTGTCGGTGCGGGACAAGTGAAAGTGCGCTTCGGCGCGGGGGGCATTTGCGGCAGCGATCTGTCGTACTTTGGCAAGGGCCGGGTGGGCGATTTTGCGGTGATGCAGCCGCTGTGCCTGGGTCATGAAGTCTCGGGCGAAGTCGTCGAAATAGGGGCCGGCGTTTCACGCGTCAAAAAAGGAGATCGCGTCGCAATCAATCCGAACCAGCCGTGCCGCGTGTGCCGCACCTGCATGGCGGGCAAAGGGCATCTGTGTTTGAAGATGAATTTCTACGGCAGCGCGGCGATTTTTCCGCACATTCAGGGTGTGTTTCGCGAAGTGATCGTCGCGACCGAGGCGCAATGCTTTGTGGTGCCGAAGAGTTGTGACTTTCGTACTGCCGCGATGGCGGAGCCGCTGGCGGTGGCGCTGCATGCGGTTCGGCGCGCGGGATCGCTCGTGGGCAAGAGTGTTTTGGTGACCGGTGTTGGGCCAATTGGCAGCCTGTGCGTTTTGGCTGCGCGTCGAGCAGGCGCTGCGCACATTGCCGTAACGGACGTGGCTGACGCCGCGCTCAAGCGTGCGGAAATTTTGGGAATTGACGAAGCCGTGAATGCAATCACGGGCGCTGACAAAGTTGAGGGCTGGTATGCCAACAAAGGCACGTTCGACGTGACGTTCGAGTGCTCCGGCAATTCAGCGGCAATCACCTCGGCGATACAGGCAACGGCGTCAGGCGGATGCGTTGTTCAGGTGGGCATGCTCGGCGTGCCAACTGCGGATATTCCGGTGAATCGCTTCGTCTCGCGCGAAGTGGATTTGCTCGGCGCGTTCCGCTTTGATGGTGAGTACGGTGCGGCCGTGTATGAGCTCGCGCACGATTTGATCGATGTGTCGTCTCTCTTGACCCATACCTACAAGATGACGGCGGCGAACGATGCGTTTGCGATGGCGGCGGATCGGTCGCAAAGCATGAAAGTGCATCTGGTTTTTTAGGCAGCGCTTATCGCGAGCACGCCAGCGTTGCGTGTCAAAAGCTACGCAAGAATTACTTCACAAACTTTAATATGACAATGTATTATTCATTTGTCATATTAAATTCGGTGATGTCATGGCAAATGCATGCAACTTTTCAAAAAGCAAACTCCAAACGTCCCTTATTGCGATGTTTGCCGCTTTCTGGCTCGCCCCGGTCGGAGCGTTGAGCGCGAAGGACATCGTCGTTGCCCAGATTGCGCCCCAGACAGGCGTTCAGGCGAGTTCAGGCAAGGCTTATACGGCTGGACTCCGCCTCGGATTTGATTCGATCAATGCGTCCGGTGGCGTCAATGGTTCGCAAATTCGTCTGGTGACGCTCGACGACGGCTACAAGCCTGATGAAACGGTGCGCCTGGCCAAAGAAGTCATCGCGAAGGAAAACCCGGTGGCGCTCGCCGCAACGGTCGGCACGGCTAACGCGGAAGCGCTCATTAAATCAGGCGTACTCTCCGACACCGGGCTCTCGCTCGTTGGCCCGAGTTCAGGCGCGAACAGCGTCATTGGTCAGCCCGGGATCTATCTGACCAAAGCGAGCTACGCCGACGAGGTGAACCAGTTGTTCGCGCAGCTCAGCAGCATGGGCCTGACTCGAATCGCGGTGCTGTATCAGGATGATGGCTATGGCCGCGATCTGCTGGCAAGCGCAGCGCTCCTGGCTCCGAAATATAAGGTCGAACTCATCGCGCGCAGCCCGTATGACCGCATCACCGGAAACGTCGAGCCAGCGGTCACCGCGTTGCTCAAAGCCGACGCTCAGGCGATCTTTCTGGCTGCGATTTCCGCCCCAGCTGCAGAATTCATCAAGCTCTACAAAAAGCGCGGCGGCAATGCCATGTTGGTCGGTCCGTCACCTGTCGATGTGGCGTACTTGCAGAAGCATCTGACTAAAGAGCAGGTGCGCGGTTATGTCGCCTCCACCGTAGGCCCAATTGATTCGCGCACCTCGTTGCCGGTGATCCGCGAATTTCTCAAACTGAAAGCCGGACACCCATCGCCAGACTACGGCGCCCGCTCGTTTGAGGGGTATGTGACTGCGCGCGTGCTGATCGCTGGAATGCAACGCTCGAAAGGCCCGGGTACACCGGAAACGCTGTCGCTTGCATTGAGGAATCTGCGCGCGATGGACTTGGGCGGATACAGCGTTGACTTCTCGGACTTGAAGCGCGGCGGTAGCGGCTATGTAGACTTTGTCACCATCGACCGTCTTGGGGCGTTGGTGCGCTGATCGCTATTGAGTCGTGCACATTGGCGTGGGGCGAACGGCGGGCCCTAAAATCGGATTGAACCTCTTCTTCCGACGCCCCCAATGCTCGACTGCATCACGCTTGACCCACCCTCCTCTGCCACCGCATGCGTCCTCTGGATGCACGGCCTAGGTGCCGACGGCAATGACTTCGTCCCCGTCGTCCCCGAGCTGGGTCTGCCGCGCAATCATAGTGTGCGTTTCGTATTTCCCAATGCGCCGTCGATGCCAGTCACGATCAACGGCGGGTACGTCATGCCCGCCTGGTACGACATCGCGTCCGCCGAAATCGACAAGCGTGCCGATGAAGCGGGTGTTCGCAAAAGTCAGGCAGCGATCACAGAACTTATCGCCGACCAGCGCGCCAAAGGCATCGCGTCGGAGCGCATCGTGCTCGCCGGGTTTTCACAGGGCGGCGTGATTGCGTTGCAAACGGGATTGCGCCATAGCGAAAAGCTTGGCGGCATCATCGCATTGTCGACCTACCTCGCGTGCGTTGAATCGGTTGGCACCGAGGCGTCACCCGCCAATCGCGATATCCCGATGTTCATGGCGCACGGCTCGATGGATCCGGTGATTCCCGTCACGCTGGCGAAGCTCTCGAAGGCTCGCCTGGAAACGCATGGCTACAAGATCGAGTGGCATGAATACGGCATGCCGCATTCGGTGTGTGCAGAGGAAATTGAAGCGATCGGCGCGTTCCTGACGCGCGCACTGAAGCTCTGATTCGCTGCCGAATTCGTGCTGTCATCCCTTGACGAATCGTTGCGTCTGGTGCGTTCATTGCAGGATGGGGATGTGCGTCGACTGGCGTGGGCGATTGGCTCACCGTCCTTGTTCGAACCTGGCAATCCTGCGTGGCAAGGCCGACTTCGCAGCGATGAGTGGTCGGCGCGTGAGTTGGCTCGATGCGCCGACTGGCTGCACGCGCAGGACCGTGCGCCTGAGGCACTCAAGCTTGCCCTCGGCGACCCACTGATCAACACTCCACTCGGTCATACGTTCGAGAAGTTCGTGTTGTTCTGGCAGGCCACACGTCCCGATGTGCGTGCTTCTACGCGGGGCTTGATGGTGCGCAACGGGGGTCGAACGCTGGGCGAATTCGACGTCGTACTGCTGCGTCATGACGGTGTGATCGAGACGCTCGAAGTGACCGTCAAGTATTACCTGAATTTGCGACCCGAAATGGGCATCGAAGGCTGCATCGGCCCACGTGCGTTTGATCGCATGAGCGAGAAGTTCGGCAAGATGACGACACGGCAGACTGATCTCGGACACACCGATTTTGGCCGCGCGGCAATTGCCCGCTGGCTGGAAAATTCATGTGGAGAGATTCGCCCACCGGATCAGTTGATCATAGAAAACTATGCGTTAGCGCGTGGCTATGTTTTTCATCCATCGGATGATGTGGCGATTCCACCGGAGCTTTCGCCTGCGCATGGGCGTGGTTTGTGGCAAACCGATGCGGTAGCGTTGCCAGATGACGGTTTAACGACGTGGCGAAATCTGTCGAGCCGCGAGTGGTTGGGGCAGTATCGCGGCCAAGCGGACGAAAGCAATTGGCCGGTCGATCCCGCGATGCCGCGCATGTTCGCGCGGCTCGAAGCGTGCGGTGACGAATGGCAGGAGATTGAACGTCGATTCGTGGTGCGCGCCGATGCCGGATTGTTGAAATCGGTGTGAATACTGATCCGCTGACCCTATGACCAGCAGCACGTCTGCGGCGACCGGCGACCGCCTACCGCTACGACATCGACGGCTTGCGCGCGCTTGCCGTTGTCTCGGTGATGCTCTATCACCTGAGCGCTTCGCTGCTGCCAGGCGGCTTCGTCGGTGTCGATATTTTCTTCGTGATTTCTGGTTTTGTGGTGAGCGCATCGCTGGCGAACGTAGCCGCTGAGCCTGATGATCGTCTGCTGCGCTTTGATAGCTTTGTCGCATTCTTTTATGCGCGCCGCCTCGCACGCATTGGCCCCGCACTGATCCTGGTTCTGCTCACGACGGCGCTATTCGCAACGCTATTTGTGCCACGTGCCTGGCTCAGTGAATTCAATGAGCGTACTGGCCTGTATGCGTTCTACGGCCTTAGCAATTGGGTGCTTCAAACCAATGCCGACACGTACTTCGCGCCACGTGCTGAATTCAATCCGTACACTCATACCTGGTCGCTCGGGGTCGAGGAGCAGTTTTATGTGGTATTTCCGTTCCTTTTTTTTCTCTGGGTTGCCGCGCGGCGTACGCTGACGCGGCGTATTGCCACCGCCAGTTTGATGGGTCTGGGTATCGCGTCGTTGATCGGCTGTGTTTGGGCCATGAAGCACGCACCGACGTCTGCGTTTTACGGGATCGTGTTTCGTTTCTGGGAGCTGGCAACCGGGGTGGCGTTGTTTCAGCTGACGGCAAAAAGCGATTGTGTTAATACGAAACGAGGGTTGCTCGCAAACGTCGCGCCGTGGCTTGGCATCGCAGCCGTTGCGGCCACCTTCGCCTACGCGAACGCCGCACAGTTTCCGTGGTTCTGGGCCGTACCCCCGGTGATCGGCGCCGCGCTTTTGATCGGTGGTGCGCAGGCTGACGTGGCGCATCCGCTGCGTCGTATCTTCGCGCATTCAGCGCTGGTGTGGATTGGCAAGCGCTCGTACTCGCTCTATCTCTGGCACTGGCCGGTTTACGCGCTGCTGCGCTGGACAACCGGCATTGATCAATGGACTACGCAGGGTATCGCGATCATCATGACATTCGCGCTGGCCACTGCGTCATACCGCTGGGTTGAATTGCCGATTCGTCACCATCCAGCGCTACAACGACGCACGCCAGTGCTCCGCGTGGCGGTGTTCCTGCTGGCACTGGTTGCGGGTTGGGGATTGATGAAGGGGTTGTTCGCCACGCAATCATTGCTGGGTTTGTCCACCGTGTCGCGTAACGCAACAGATTGGTACGTCACGAACCGTATGCCAGGGGTCGCCGGACTAAAGCCGGTGTGCAAAGTTGATATGGCGTACCGCAGTCTGGCCGGTGGACAGGTGATCTCGTATGTCCCATCGGGATGCCCCAAGGCCGAGAGCCCGGAAAAACTTTTTGCGATTGGTGATTCGCACGCCACGGCCTACCTGCCAATGTTTGACCGTTTAAGTACAGAGACGGGCATCGCGGTCAATGTCTACACGTTCCCCGGCTGTGCATTCCTTGATCTCAAGATGCCGATGACAGTGGGCCGCACGCCCGGCTGCATTGAGTTCGCGCGCGCGGCGATGGCCGATGTGCAGGGGCACGCAAAATCCGGAGATGTCGTGTTTCTGGCGTCGCTACGACAATGGCGGTACGCCGATCAGTGGGCCGCGTTTGACGAAAAAGAAGTGCTCGCTACCGCAAAAAGTGACACCGCGAAAACGTGGGCGCAACAAGCGCGCGCTGAAGCGCCGGAATGGTTGACGCCGTTGTCTGCACCCGGTGTGAGGATTTTGTTTGAAGCACCGAAACCGATCTTCAAAAGTCCAACGTTCCGCTGCGCCGACTGGTTCAACGCGGGCAATCCGATTTGTCGCGGCGGAACAGTTCAGCTTCGCGCCGATCTAGAGGCGCTCCGAGCGCCGATGCTCACGAGCATGCGCGAGCTGGCGGTCGCAAATCCTGCGATCACCATCTGGGATGCGTTCCCGCTTTTATGCCCGGGTGAAACATGTAGTGCAGTCGTCGATGGCAAGCCGTTGTTTTTCGACGGCGATCATTTGAGTGCGCACGGAAATATGGTGTTGTATCCGGCGTTTCGAGACGCATTGATGCGACGCTAAACAATGCCTTTGGCGCGGAGCGCAGCAACCTCCTCGTCTGTCTTCCCAAGGACATCACGCAACACCGCCTCCGTGCTGGAGCCCTTCACCGGCGGTGCGTGACGATAGGTGACCGGCGTGTCGCTCATGCGGATCGGGCTTTTTACCATCGCGATGCTGCCTCCGCCTTGTTCAGGCGGTCGCTCCATGTCCATGCGCAACCCGCGATGCTGAACCTGCGGATGCGCAAACACCTGATCGTAGGTGTTGATCGGCGCGTGCGGGATGCCGAGACTGGCGAAGGTGTCGAGCCAGTGCTGAGTCGGATGCTTGGTCAGGATGGCTTCCATATCGCGTACCAGCTGTGCGCGATTCGCGTTGCGGTCTTTCATCTCAAGATACTCAGGGCGGAAGGCCATCGCGGTCGCACCCATCGCATCACACAGCTTGCGCCATTGCCCATCATTGCCTGCGCCAACGATCATGTAACCGTCGCCGGTTTTGAACGCCTGATACGGTGCGAGATTGACGTGCGCATTGCCGACGCGCTTCGGCACTTTTCCCGTAATGAAATAGGTGGCGATCTGGTTCGCACCGAATTGAACGATGGAATCGAGCAGCGCGATGTCGATGTGCTGACCTTTTCCGGTCGTGTGGCGCGCTTCGATCGCGGCGAGGATAGCGATGGTCGCGTTGAGGCCGGAGAGCACGTCGGTGACGGCGATCACGACCTTTACCGGGCCACCGCCGGGGCCACCGTCTTCTACGTCGGCGTGACCGTTAATTGCCATGAGTCCGCCTTCGGCCTGACACAGCAGGTCGTAACCGGGCCGCTGCGCATAGGGGCCGTCCTGTCCGTAGGCGGTGATTGAGCAGTACACGAGTTTCGGATTGATTTTGGCAAGTGCCGTGTAGTCGAGGCCGTACCGCTTCAAGTCACCCAGCTTGTAGTTCTCGACGAGGATGTCGCACTTCGCTGCAAGTTCACGGAGCAGCGCCTGACCTTCTGGCTTTGAAATATCCACAGTGAGCGAGCGTTTGTTGCGATTGCAGCTGGAGAAATAGGCCGAGTCAGACGTGTCTTTGCCTTCTGCATCAGTGAGCCACGACGGCCCCCACGCCCGCGTGTCGTCACCTGTATCCGGTCGTTCAACCTTGATGACATCCGCCCCCAGATCACCCAGCGTTTGCGTGCACCAAGGCCCGGCAAGCACGCGGGTGAGATCGAGAACACGGAGGTGAGCGAGCGGGCCAGCCATAATTGAGCACAGTGAAAGCAACAGCGCAATTATGAGTTACTACAAACATCACGTTTTTTTCTGCACCAACGAACGCGACGATGGTCGGCCTTCGTGCGGTGAACGCTGCGCCAGCGATCTGCGCGACTACGCGAAGAAAAAGTGCAAATCGCTGGGCTTGTCAGGTCAGGGCAAAGTGCGGGTGAACAATGCGGGCTGTCTTGATCGGTGTGAAGAGGGTCCGATTATCGTCGTCTACCCGGAAGAGGTCTGGTATCACTACGACACCGAAGCCGATGTCGATGAAATCGTTAGCGAACATTTGCAGGCGGGGCGCGTGGTGGAGCGGTTGCGGATTTAGATTTTTGCCCCCACTTCCTTGAGGGGAAGGGTTGGGGAGAGGGTGACGGTGCGACCAGCGGCAACAGTGATACTCCATTCGGCGAAATCCTCACCCGAGCCTCAACTGGGATCTTGCGTGAACCGCTCTCCCGCGAGGGGGGAGGCGATGAGGACACTCAGTATCGATGCAGCCCACTCCGCCCGCCAAATTATCAACCTACCATGAAGCACGGCATCGTGCTGATTGAACACAATCGCGCGGCCCTGCAAATCCGACACGTGCAGCCCGTGCGCTAGCGCAACTCGGTTTGACGAAGTACAATAGTTGTACGCCAGTAAAACCTCTCGGGATGTGCAAGTACCATGCTGACCGCCGCCCTTCGCCGCTCCGGCGGTTCGTTGATCGTCACTATTCCTCAATCATTTGTTGAGCAAAATCAATTGCATGCAGGCTCCCCGCTCGCGGTGGAAATTCACGGCAGTGAGCTGCGACTGCGCCCCGGTCGCGTCCGCCCATCGCTTGACGAGCTGCTAGCGGCCACGCCTCGCGGACGCAATCGTGTCGATGGCTGGGACGAAATGCAAACTGTGGGCGCGGAGCTGTGACACCGGATCGTGGCGACATATTGCACCTCCAATTCGACCCCTCATCAGGGCATGAAATGAAGGCGCCGCATTTTTGCATGGTTGTTTCGCCGCGTGCCTTCAATGCGCGAATGAAGCTCGCCTGGGTCTGCCCCAT
>JAYWAQ010000639.1:0-3328 GCA_043782305.1 Burkholderiales bacterium | reverse complement strand
TTGAAGCGACGGATGTGCGGTGACGTGTATCTCGCTACTCTAAACCCGGCTGCTCGCAGGATTGACGAGAGGTAAGCGCACACAGACCCTTTGCCATTCGTCCCGGCGACCAGAATCACCGGGCAATTCGGGGTGACCGCCATGCGGTCAAAAATCGGGCGGATTCGCTCCAGCCCCATCTCGATTTCCGGGCCGGAACGAATCGCGTGAATGCGGGTGAGCCAGCCGGCGAGCGTGGTCATCGTAAATAACAACCCGCGCTTTGTGGGAGCGGCGAGAGGCGCGAATCACCAAATTCGCAACGCGCGACGCTCCTACAAAAGCCAACAGCTTTATCGCACAATTGCCTTTTCAAAAGGGCTAGTGCCGCAAATCGCCGTAAGTCAACTATTTGCAATATGCGCAGGTAGCCCCAATGCAGTCGCGCTTTTACAGAAAAGCTGTAAATCAATTTAATGCAGCGCGCTCAACAATTTAGCCAGCGTCGCCTTCATTTCACGTCGATCCACGATCAGATCAATCGCGCCGTGGTCGAGCAAAAATTCGGCGCGCTGAAAACCTTCCGGCAGCTTTTCGCGCACGGTTTGCTCGATCACGCGCTGCCCGGCGAAACCCACGAGCGCCCCCGGTTCGGCGATCACAATGTCCCCTACGAAGGCGAAACTCGCCGACACACCGCCCATCGTCGGGTCGGTCAGCACACTGATGTACGGCAATTTTTTCTCGGCCAGTTCAGCCAATCGGGAGGTGGTTTTTGCCATTTGCAGCAGTGAGGCCATGCCCTCCTGCATCCGTGCACCACCGGAAGCCGCGACCGACACAAAGCCGCATTTCGCCTTGATCGCGGCGTCCACACCGCGAGCGAAACGCTCGCCCACGACCGAGCCCATCGACCCGCCCATGAACTCGAACTCGAAGCAGGCAACGACGGCAGGCACCTTCTCAATCGCGCCCTGCATGACGACGAGCGCATCGGTCTCGCCAGTCGCCTCGGCGGCCAGCCGCAGCCGATCCGGGTATTTTTTACTGTCCTTGAATTTGAGCGAATCGATCGGCAGCACGTCCGCGCCAATCTCCTTGCGCCCCGCCTCGTCGAGCAGGCCGTTCAGTCGCGTGCGCGCGCCGATCCGCATGTGATAGCTGCACTTCATACAGACATGCTGATTCTTCTCAACGTCGGTCGTGTAGAGCACCGCGTCGCACGACGGACACTTCAGCCACAGGCCCTCCGGCACGCCACGCTTAAACGCGCCGTCGGTCTTGTTTGCACCGGGTATGATTTTGTCTAACCAGGACATGGGACACCTCTAAAAATTCATTTGTGGGGCGCATTGTGTCGTCGCGCGGTGCTCGCGCCTTTGCCAAAAGCGCTCATGTAACAGGGCGTACATTCCGCAAACCCTTCTAGGGGCGGCTTTGCCTGTGCTCCGGGCTCCTAACACTGCATCCCCAAAAATGAATTTTTAGAGGTGCCCCATCGCCGGTTCAACGGGTTACCCGTTCCGTTGTTTTCTCGTGGACGCTGATTTTCGCGGATTTGTCAGAATCTGCCTAACCAGCCTAACCACCGCGAGCGACGTCCATTTGTCAGGAGAACGCACGATCTCCAGAGCGGGTCGCGCAGATAATCGGGCCATGTCCAAACCTCTAACCGGCATCCGCGTTCTTGATCTCACCCGCCTGCTGCCGGGCCCCGCCTGCACGCGCATGCTGGCGGATTGGGGCGCAACGGTCACAAAGATTGAGCCGCCGGAGGGTGATTACGCCAATCGCCTTGGTTTGCCCGCCGACGCGCCGGTCGCGCAGATTTCACCACTTTATTCGCTGGTGAATCGCGGCAAAACGATTGAACGTCTGGACTTGAAATCGGACGCAGGGCGAGCGCGGTTGATGGGTCTCGTTGCTGACAGTGACGTGCTGGTGGAGGGGTTCCGTCCGGGGGTAATGGACCGCTTGCGGCTGGGTTTTGCTGCGCTGAACAAGCACAATCCGGCGCTCGTTTACTGCGCGATTACGGGCTACGGCAGCAGCAGTCCGTGGGCGCATCGCGCGGGGCATGACATTAACTATCTGGCGATGTCCGGCGTGCTCGATCAAATTGGCGAGCGTGGTCGTCCGCCGTCAATTTCCAATTGGCAGATTGCCGATTTGGCGGGAGGCGCACTGGCAGCTGCCGCGCGGATTTGCGCGGCGTTAGTCGCAGCGAAAACGACTGGCGCTGGCTCATTTGTTGATGTGTCGATGACGCATGAAGTGGCCGGGCTCAACATCATCGCGGAGCACGCGTTGGCGCTCGATGCTTTGCGGCCACGCGGCGAAGACTGGCTCACAGGCGGCTGGCCCTGCTATGCGGTTTATCGAACCGCAGATGATCGCTTTCTCGCCGTGGGTGCGCTCGAAGAAAAGTTCTGGCATGTGCTCTGCGACGCGCTGGACAAGCCGCATTTAAAGGCGTTGGGCAGCGCCGAGGGGATCGCCGCGATGCGTGTGAAAAAGGAACTCGCCGATTGTTTCGCGGCACAGGATCTGGCCCATTGGACCGAAATCTTCGACGCGTTGGATTGCTGCGTGACGCCGGTGCTTACACTTGCTGAAGCAAAACAACACCCGCTATTTAAGGAGAGATCATGACTACATCCAACGGCAAAGTTGCCATCATTACTGGCGCATCCGCTGGCATCGGCAAGGCCTCCGCCGTGGCGCTGTTGAAAGCGGGCTACAGCGTGGCGTTTGCGGGCCGTCGACAGGCCGAGCTTGAGGCGGCCGTTGCCTCAGCGGGCGAAGATGCCTCGCGCGGGATCGCGGTGGTGACCGATGTGGGCGATCCGGCATCTGTCAAAAATCTGTTCGAGAAAACGATGGCTGCGTTTGGCCGCGTTGATGTGATCTTTAACAACGCTGGTATCGGCGCGCCGCCGGTGCTCCTCGAAGACATCACATACGAGCAGTGGAAGGCAGTGGTCGACACCAATCTGACGGGTGCTTTTTTATGTACTCAAGAAGCCTTTCGCGTTATGAAAGCGCAGAGCCCGCAGGGTGGCCGCATCATCAATAACGGCTCAATTTCAGCTCACGCGCCACGCCCGAATAGTTCACCGTATACTTCAACCAAACACGCAATCACCGGCCTCACCAAAACGACCTCGCTCGATGGCCGCAAGTACGACATCGCGTGCAGCCAAATCGACATTGGCAACGCCGCCACCGAGATGACCGAGCGCATGACCGCTGGCGTGATGCAGGCCAATGGCACGATGGCCGTTGAGCCGCGTATGGATGTGAAACACGTGGCCGATGCCATCGTGCACATGGCCGGTTTGCCGCTCGA
>JAYWAQ010000638.1:0-3334 GCA_043782305.1 Burkholderiales bacterium | reverse complement strand
GACCGATGTCATCAACGCTGAAAATTTGTCAAGTTGCTACGGTGTTACCGTGAGTAGAAGCGTTGCATTCGTCGGCACAGCGTCGTAAATTTTGCATTATCAGTGCAAGGAAATGGCGCCAACGCCGACCAAGGTTTATTGTGTTGAATATTCACCAGGTTTTTTTACTCATGAAACAGTTTTTACCCACGCGTTTGCTGATGATCGCCGCGTTCGCCGCACTGGCAGTGAGCGGGTTTGTTGCGTTCAATACGACCGCGCAGACGCCAGCTGCGAAATCAACGCTGCCTGCAAACGCTGCGAAGGCGGTCTTTGCGGGCGGTTGCTTCTGGTGCGTCGAGTCCGACTTCGATAAGGTTCCGGGCGTAATTGCCACGACGTCCGGCTACATCGGCGGCACCGTCGCCAACCCGACCTACGAACAGGTTTCGGCGAAAGGCACCGGCCACGCCGAGGCAGTTGAGGTGGCGTACGACCCGCAAAAAGTCACCTACGAACGCCTCGTCGAATATTTCTGGCACACCATTGATCCCACGACCAAAGACCGTCAGTTTTGCGACAGCGGCACGCCGTATCGCACGGCCATCTTCGCACAGGACGCGGCGCAATTGAAGATCGCGCAGACCTCAAAAGCCGCGCTCGAAAAATCGAAACCGTTCAAGGAACCCGTCGTCACCGAAATCGTGCTCGAAACGAAGTTCTACCCTGCTGAGGACTACCATCAAGACTACTACCTGAAGAATCCCGTTCGCTACAAATACTATCGCAGCGGTTGCGGTCGCGACGCACGGCTGAAGGCGCTTTGGGGCGATCAGGCGGGTAAGTGATATTGCGCGTAGGGAAGTGCTGAGCAAGTGAGCGAGACGGATGCAGTACGGGGCGTGTGACGCGCAGGTACCTTCATTACCGCCCTGGTACATGAGCGCTTTTGGCAAATGCGCGAGCACCACACAACGAAGTAACGCGCCGTAGCAGCCACTGGCTCAGCACTTCCCTAGCCGCGCATCAAAAGATAGGCCACCGCCCGATAAGCCGGTAGCGACGTCGGATCCGTGAACGCGTTCGCCGCCAACGGATGCGACGCATAACGCGCAATCACCATTTGCGCCGTTGGATCGACCCAAATCGCTTGCCCGTGAATGCCGCGCGCGGTGAAGCAATGATGATCGTCATGCGACACCCACCACATGTTTCGGTACGACCAGCCGGGCAGCGTCGCGTAGCCCGCCGTCGCGAAGTGATCACGATTCGCGCCGTTGCGAATATCGCCGACCACTGCAGCGGGCACAATTTGTTGACCGTTAAAGCTGCCGTCGCAGCGCATCGCCTCACCGAAGCGTGCAAGGTCGCGCAACGTCGTGTTCAGCCCACCGCCACCCGCCTCAGTGCCGACACTGTCCACCTGATACAACGCGTCGTATTCGCAGCCGAGCTTTGACCAGATTTGCGTCGACGTCAGATCAGCGAGCCGCACTCCGGCAATGCGCTTGACGATCCACGCCAACACCTCTGTATTCACGGTTTTGTAGGTAAAACCGGTGCCGTGTTCGCCCTCTTTTTTGAGCGTCCCCAGATAGTCGTAAAAAGTTTGTGGCCCGTCATAATCTCGCGGTCGCGCGCGCATGCCGCCCGCCCGCGCATACGCGTGAATGTCGGCCGTCGGGTCGGCATAGGCTTCGGAGTAGCGCACACCAATGGTCATGTCCATCAGCTGCCGGACGGTGGCGTCGCCATACGCCGTGTCGCGCAGCTCAGGAACGTAGTGGATCACCGGTGCATTCGCATCCAGCGAGCCGTCGTACACCCGCATCGCCGCAAGCGTGCCGACGAAGGATTTGGTCACCGAGAACGCACTGTGAGCAAGGTCGGCCTGCAGCGCGCCGAAGTATTTTTCGTAAACGATGTTGCCGCGATGGAGCACGAGAACGCCGTCCGTGTAGTTCGCCGCGAATGCGCCACCCCACGTCAAAGGATGGCCATCAATTGTCGTGAAAGGCACCGCATCCAGATCATCGCGATCCGCTCGTGGCAGTGCGCATACTGGGCCGTCACCGCGCGATACCCGCGACGTCGGCAACAGCTCACGCATATGACTGAACGACCAGCGTCGCTGCGGAAATTCGTAATACGAACCGTCGGCGAAGCGAAGCGTGCGCTCCGTAGGAGGCGGGAAACCCTGCATCCAGCCGAGAGTGCGAGGGTCCGTGTCGGAGTGCGAGGGAAAGGCGGGTGTGCTCATGCGTCACATTGTGCTGCACACAAGCATTGAGCTGGCGAGAACGTACCGATCCCTGGTTCTAACGGGTCATTGGCTTTTCAGCAGATCGTCCTTTATAAAAGGGCTAGATGCCGATTTATTTATAAATCGACTTCCAGAAAATGCCACCGCTAGCCCGTATTAAGTCTGGTATTCAGCGCAAAGCTGATAGCTAGAAGAACGATCAGCGCGGGATCGAATTCACATCCTTTTCCCACTTCTCCAGTAGGCGCTTGCGCTCAGCCGAAGAGCCATACTTTTTGAAGTCATACTGAATCAGCTTGATGCTCGCAAAACGTGGCGCCTCTGGCGGTTGCGGCGAGTTTTTATTCGACGGCAATTGATACTGCTTGGCCTGCGCGGCGAGCTTTTGTGCGTCTGGCGTCAGCGCCCAGTCGTAGAACTTTTTCGCGTTCTCCATATTGCGTGCGCCCTTCAAGATGCTCATCGAGCCGACCTCGTAACCCGTGCCTTCGCACGGTGCCGCCATGCCCACAGGAAAGCCGTTTTTCACTTCGCCAGGCACGTCGTGCATAAACGAAACGCCCACCGCCGCCTCGCCGCGTGCCACCGCTTTCACTGGCCCAGTGCCCGACTTCGGATAGTTTGAAATGTTCTTGTGCAGCGCCTTCAAATACTCAAAGGCTTTGTCTTCACCCATCACCTGCACGAGCGTGGCGAGCGCGGTGTATGCCGTGCCCGACGCCGCCGGATTGGCCATCTGCACGTCGCCTTTCAACTCTGGCTTGATCAAATCAGCCCAGCATGCGGGCGGCGCGATTTTTTTCTTGGCCAGCACTTCGGTGTTGTAACTGAAGCCCAGCGCACCCGCATAAATCCCCACGGTTTTATAGCTGGAAATCTGCGCCTGATACTGCGCCCACGGATGCAAATCTTTCATCATCGGCGACTGATACACCTCCGACAGACCTTCCTCTGCGGCCTGCAAATGCGGGTCACCCGTGCCACCAAACCACACGTCGCCCTTCGGGTTGGTGCTCTCGGCCTTCACCTGTGCAAAGGTCTCGCCGGAGCCTTTGAATGACGTGTTGACCTTGATGCCAGTCTGCTTTGCAA
>JAYWAQ010000637.1:0-3343 GCA_043782305.1 Burkholderiales bacterium | reverse complement strand
AGCGCGAGCGTGACGAGTCGCTTCATGGTTATTTCGCCCTAATCTACTTTTGTGCGGGCAACGGAGATGCTGGAGATCCCGTGTTGGCTGGCCTCTTCGAGTCGAGCGGCGGTTTTATAGGCTTGGACGCTGTATCGTTTGGCAACTCTTTGGCGTTGTCAGATTCTCGAGATATAACGAATTGGCGTTCCAGTAGCAGCACGTTTTCGCTAACCACTTTGTCGCCCGCTTCAAGCCCTCTCGCGACCACCGCAAGCTTACTGTCCTGGTAGCTGATGCGCACGTCGCGAGGCTCGAATATGCCCGGCGAAGTCTGCACATAAACGGTGTGTTGGGCTCCTCGCAGCACCACGGCAGAGGCCGGAATCAATAAGCCTCCTCCCAGATGCCGCTCCAGACGGGCCGTCGCCAGCATTTCCGCCTTGAGTTTTCGATCCGGATTGGCCACTTCGCCACGTACCTTGATGGTTCGTGTTGTCGGATCAATGGCATCACTACTGGTCAACACTTTGCCCATGAATTTTTCATTGGGTAGCGTCGGCACAATCAACTCAAATTGCGATCCCACTTTCAGACTGCCAACGTCACGCTCGCGCGCGTCGATTTGAACCCACAGTGAAGTGGGATCAGAGACTACGAACGGAGCCGGGACGCCCACGCCGGATTGATCGGGCCGCAACTCTTGACCCGGATTCAGATTACGCTCAACAACAATTCCGTTGACACCGCTGGTCAATCCGAGCTGCTGATTGACTCCTGCGCTACCGCCGTAAAGTTTCGTTCGCGCTTGCGCACGCGCCACCTCGGTTTGCGCACGCGCCGCGTCCGCTTCAGCCTGCTCAAAATCCTTGCGTGCAATGACACCCGCCGCCAGCAGCTCTTTTTGCCGCGCCAGGCTTTTTTGCGTCAACTGCACATCCACGGCGGCTCGCGCGGCGTCGGCCTGTGCCTGCCCAAAATCAGGCGAGGCCATTTGCGCAAGCACCGCTCCCGCCTTCACGCTCTGCCCAACGTCTGCGCGAATGGCGGTCACTCTTCCCGCGAAGGCCGGGAAAATTCGCTGTGTTCGCGACTCATTCCAGGTCAGACGAGCCGGTAAATCAATAGCGACTGCCGTCGAAGGACGCACGTCAACAGTGGTCAGCAAAGCGAGTTGTGGATGCCCCGCCGGGAACCGCAATTGATTGCCTTGCAGTATTGCAGAGGCGGCTTCCGGAGTGGGCGGTGGGGGCTCCGAACAAGCGACCAGCAGCAGTGCCGATGCAACTCCGGCCAAACGAAAAATATTAGATGACGAAAGATGAGCCATGGGGCAATCAACCAGAAAATTTGTGAGAGACCTAGCGAAGCAAGCGCTGCGGGTCAGTACGGAGCATCAGCGCAGTGCGCGCCTTGGCTAGATCGGCGCGCGCAGCCAGTGCATCCAGCTGCGTCGTGCGCAGCGTGCGCCGGGCATCCAGTAAATCCGTTAGCGACAGCGCTCCGCGCTTGTAGGCAAACTCCGCCTGACTGGCTACCTGTGAAGCGCGCGGAACGATGTCTTTGTCAAAACTTGCTGTGCGCCGCTCCATCGCGAGGGCCTCCTGATGCAGACGAGCGAGCTCTGTTCGAGCATCACGCAACACGCGCTCTTCGGTCAATTCAGCTTGCTTTAAATCCGACTGCGCACGCGCCGCCTCGCCCTGATAGCGATAGCCCCACGTGATCGGAATTTGCACCCGAAGTTCTACCAGGCGATTTGACGTTCCCGGGTAGTGATCAAACGAAATCCCCCAGGTTGGATCAACTTTTTGCAACGCATAGGCACCGTCAAGCGCGGACGTGGCCGCAGCCACCCGCTCGCGGGACGCCACGACGTCGCCACGCGATGCAATTAACGCCGCCGTAGTCTCGCTGCTCACAGATGCAGGCACAGCTGAATCTGTCAGCACCGGCCACTCCACTGGCCCCACAGAGATGGCCGACACCGAGGCGGTACCTTGCCGCTGGGTAATTTGCTCAATGACAATAATCGCGCGAGCAAGATCCAACTGCGCCGTGCTTTTGTCGACACCCACTCGCGCTGCGTCAATCTCAATTCGCGACGCATCCTGTTGCGACAAATCGCCCGCCTTCAGCCGCGTCTGCGCGGCCTTGACTGACTCCTGACTCGCTGCTTCCATCGTCGTCGCCAACTGCACACGTTCGCGTGCGGCAAGCCAGTCAAAGTAGGCCGCTTGCCCTGCCAGCATTTGCTGTAGCTGCGCTTCCTGAATTTCAGCGGCGGTTGCGGCGACCAGACGCTTCGCTGCGTTGGTACGATGGAAACGCTTGTCTCCACGCTCATATGTCCAGTCAATGCCAATCGCTTTGTCGATTCGTTTGCGGCCCAGCAAATCACCGGAACCCAGCCCGTTTTGAAAATCGATCTGCGAAAGCTTCGACGACAGCACCGGCAACGGCGCATGATCAGCGGTCAACACGTCGGCCTCAGCACCCGCCTGCGCCTGTTTAGCCAAGCGTACTTCGGCGCTGTCGTTCACCGCGCGCAGCACGTCTCGCAACGTCAAAGGCGCGGTCAATGGAGTCTGCGGCGCCTGCGCCGAAGCATCAGTTGCAGCAATGGCTGCCAGTGCAAAAGCCACGGCGATACGCGATGGCCACAATCTCGTCGTAATCACGCCTGTCGCGGCGGTTCTAGTGTTTATCATCTGTTCCTCTTGCTGCGGACTATCCTCCCACCTGCCTGACCCATACCTGACCTTCCAAGCATCCCCAACCTATGCGTTTTTTGATTGTCGAAGATGACGCAGTTTTGCGTAACGTACTTTCACGCAGCCTCACCGATGCCGGACATCGTATTGACGCTGCAGCGACCCGAGCCGAGGCAGAATCGTTCCTGCTCGTTCAGCCGTACGACGCCGTGGTGCTCGATCTCAATCTGCCCGACGGATCAGGCCTTACTACGCTCAAAGAAGCGCGTCGACGCGGTGACACCACGCCGGTTCTGGTGCTCACGGCGCGTGACCGTACAGAGGAGCGCATCCAGGGGCTTGATGCCGGGGCTGACGACTATGTCGGCAAGCCATTCGAATTGGCAGAGCTTGAGGCACGACTGCGTGCGCTGGTGCGTCGCTCGCAGGGTGGCAGCGATCACGTCGATGTCGGAAGTTTGAAATTTGATCGAACCGCAGGTCGTTTTTATGTCAACGACACACCGCTTGATTTGCCAGCGCGCGAATTTGAAGTGCTACGCGAGCTTGCTTCGCGACCTGGTCGCGTCGTCAGCAAACGTCTGCTGTCCGACAAACTTTCGAGCTTCGACGATGCTCTGGGTGACAACGCGCTTGAAGCTTTCATCTCG
>JAYWAQ010000636.1:0-3344 GCA_043782305.1 Burkholderiales bacterium | reverse complement strand
CCGTTGTTCTCGTAAACCTTTCGCATATATTGCTCAACGATCTGCCAGATACGCCAGCCGTTCGGATGCCAGAACACCATGCCCGGCGCTTCGTCCTGCGTATGGAACAGATCGAGCAGGCGACCGATTTTGCGATGATCGCGCTTCTCGGCCTCTTCAAGGCGGAACAGATACTGCTCAAGCTCTTCTTTTTTCGCCCACGCCGTACCGTAGATGCGCGTCAGCATTTCGTTACGATGATCGCCGCGCCAGTACGCACCGGCCACTTTCATCAACTTGAAATGCTTCAATTTGCCCGTTGACGGCACATGCGGGCCGCGACACAAATCGGTGAACGCGCCTTCGGAATACAACGAAACGTCTTCGTTGGCGGGGATGCTGGCGATGATTTCTGCCTTGTATGCCTCGCCGATGCCCTTGAAATACTCAACGGCCTCGTCTCGCGGTAACACTTTGCGACCGACTTTCTCGTCCTTCTTCGCGAGTTCCGTCATCTTCGCTTCGATCTTGATCAGATCTTCCGGCGTGAAGGGACGTTTGTATGAGAAATCGTAGAAAAAGCCGTCCTCAATCACCGGCCCAATCGTGACCTGCGCGTCAGGGAAAAGCTCCTTCACGGCATAAGCCAGCAAGTGTGCCGTCGAATGGCGAATCACCTCGATACCGTCGGCATCCTTTTCCGTGATGATCGCGAGCTCGGAATCCTTTTCGATCACGAATGACGTATCGACCAGTTTGCCATCGACCTTGCCTGCGAGGGCAGCTTTGGCAAGGCCTGCGCCAATGCTGGCAGCGACTTCGAACACTGAAACGGGATTTTGAAAAGGACGCTTCGAGCCGTCCGGAAGTTGTACTTGAATCATGATTTTTTCTGTCGTAGAAAATAAAAAAGCAGCCGAAGCTGCTTTTGAAACACACGTCAATGGACGCGAGAAAGCCCTGGCCTCAGCGAGAATAAATTCCAGTGCTGGTGCGAGTTCGCGGCATTCTTCGGCATCCCTTATGTAATTTACGTAAAACGTGTGTTGAATTTGGTAGAGACAATTGGATTCGAACCAACGACCCCCACCATGTCAAGGTGGTGCTCTAACCAACTGAGCTATGTCTCTGCAAGCTTTAAATTATAGCGGGATTAGTGCGCGTTTGGAAAATCGACCGGAAATGGCAAGGAGGCAAACTCGATGCCCTCTTCGCGCAAAGCCGCTGCGGTTTCTCGATCCGCGCGACCACGAATGCCGCGATGTTCTTTGTCACCGTAGTGCATGGCGCGCGCTTCATCGGCAAATTGTTCGCCCACGTATTCAGTGTTTTCACGAACGTGGTTGGCAAAACCAATCATGGCATCGCGCAGTTTCGCTTGATCGACTTCGCCGTCCGGCTGCGTCGCCGATTCGACGGCATCTACTTTGGTTGACGGCGCGGCCCCGGTATTGATGCGCGGCGCATGCAGCTTGCGCTCAATGTGCTTTGATCCGCACAACGGGCATTCGACCAGACCGTTGTCGCGCTGGTTTTCAAAGTCAGCTGGGGACGCAAACCAGCCTTCGAACGGATGCAGCAGATCACAGGCGAGGTTATAAACAATCATTGAGCAAATTTCGCGTAACAGGTCCAATCGACCCAACTTCACAGTTTAGGTCATTGTTCGCCGACTCAAGTTGGCGCTATTGGTTAGTAGCGGACTTCGCCCGCCTTGTTCAGCACGGTCATTTCGACGAAGCGTGACGCGTTGTGATTGTCCGGGCTGAGCGTTACGGCAAACCCGCCGAGATCAACATTGCGCAGGCTTTCAAGCGCCCGAATCAGCGCCTCCCTGGAGGCATCGCCGCCGCGCCGGAGCGCCTCGACAAATACGCGAGCAGCGACGTAACCCTCAAGGCTCGTGTACGAAAAATCGTTTACACCGGCCGCGCGCAACGCACTTTGATAGTCGACGATCAGCGCGAACTTGTTGGCCGTTGGCGGTGGCATCACCTGCGAGATCATCACGCCGTCGGCAGCGGGCCCAAGCGCTTTGGCCAGCGCGCGCGTCCCGACGAAACTCACGTTCACGAACTGTGTCGCCAGCTGCTTCGCCTTCGCCTGCTTAATGAATTCCGCGCATGAACTGTACGCGCTGATCATCACAATGACCTCCGGCTTAGCGGCGAGCATCGCCGCCACGGCCGCCGCAACATCAGTCGAATTGCGCTCGACTGTGGCCTTCGCGGCGATCTGCAAATTGCGTTTCGCCAGGGCCTTCTCAACCCCCGCCAAGCCTGCCTGACCGTACGAGTCGTTCTGGTAGAACACCGCGATTTTCGTGACGCCGCCCTGCGTCATCTGCCGCACAATGGTTTCGGTTTCATCGAAGTAGCTGGCGCGCACGTTGAACACGTAGCGATTCAACGGCGTACGCAGCAACTCCGCGCCGGTGAACGCGCCGAAGAACGGAACCTTCGCTTTCGTCGCCAAGGGAATCGATGCAGCGCTGGTCGGGGTACCCACGTAACCAAACAGCGCAAGCACATCGCCGTCTTCTACGAACTGCTTCGTGTTCGCTTCAGCGCGCGGCGGTTCATAGCCATCATCGAGTGTTTTCAAAACAATTTTGCGGCCGCGAATGCCGCCGGCTGCATTGATCTGATCGAAATACGTCTTGGCGCCCAATTGCATCTCACGGCCAAGCTCTTGTGCCGGGCCTGAAAGTGCGACCGATTGACCGAGCACAATATCTTGCGCCAGGGACACGCCACTCGCCAACAGCGTACTTAGTGCGACGGCCGAAACAGCCCGTGACCACCGAACGAAACCACGTTTGATACCCAAACCCATCATGTTTGACTCACTAAAAATGAATTTCTTGAATACCAAGGCCGAATGACCGCGCAAGGGCGATGCGGTCAAACGAAATGCGCACCGGAACAGATTAGCGCCGTCAGTGCCTTTTTTCGTCCACACGTCGTGGAAACGCGAATTATTCCGCAGGAAGAAAAGTTTATAGCGTGAGGACTACCTGGTGAGCCAGTGCGAAAACCCTCAAACGCACTAAATCAGTGCTAACAAAATGGCGCTGGGCACGTGTATGGGTCGCTATACGATTAAACGTGCCTCGTCGGCGGGAAACGCCAGACGCACTTTGCTGCCGATTTCACGAACGCTTTTTTCTTTCGGCAGGAAAACGAACATCTCACCGGCGGCGGTATCAACAACGAGCTCGACGCCTTTACCGATGAAGGCGCATTTCTGCACGGTGGCGTCCAATGCGGGAGATACGTCGGGATCCGTCGTGACTTCAAACACGTCAGGGCGCAACGCGATTTTCGCGTCACCAACCATTGCGAATTCAGCCGCGATGTCGAAAC
>JAYWAQ010000635.1:0-3345 GCA_043782305.1 Burkholderiales bacterium | reverse complement strand
TTTTTTTACCCTGCTTGTTGCAAGCGTCGGCCCTACGGCCGCCAGTCGCCCGAATGGCTCCCGTCAGCGACGTGCTGTGGGGCAAGTCCATTACAGACCCCTATCGCTGGATGGAGAACCCCGGCGACCCCGACTGGTTGCCGTTTCTGCGAGGGCAGGCCAGTTATGCGCGGCAAACGCTAGACGCGCTGCCGATGCGAGCCAAGCTGCTGAAACGGATCTCGGCGCTGTCGGGTTCGATTGCACAGGCGACTTATCCCAAAATCGCGGGCGAAATGAGTTTCGTGCAGAAGCGCGAGGCCAATGCGCTGACCTACCGCATTGTTGCCATCGACAGCGCGGGACGTGAGACCGTGCTGGCAGACCCCGCTGACTTTGCGAAGGTTGACGCGTCGGCATCGATCGACTGGTGGCTGCCCTCGCCCGATGGAAAGTATCTTGCATTTGGCGTGTCATTGGCGGGTACGGAAGCGGCTGTGGGTCATGTTGTCGACGTCACCACGGGCAAACGTCTTGACGACCGCCTTGAGCATGTTCCCTATGCAGCAGCATCTTGGTTGTCGGATAGCAGCGGTTTCTTCTACAACCGCTTTGCCGGTCGTCCCGCCAGCAGTTCCGACTACTACAACGACCGGTCAGTGTGGTTGCATCGCGTCGGATCAGCACAGTCGACCGATCATCAGATCATGGCGACCGGCGTCGATTCCAACGTCACCATGAAGGCTGTCTCTTCGCCAGAAATTCAGGTTGGCGTCGGTTCCGCTCATCTAGCGATGCTGGTGCGTGACGGCTATGTCCGGGAGTTCGCACTCTATGTAGCAGAAGTAGCGGCGGTGCTCAACGGCAAACCGGCGTGGCGACGCATCTGCGGCCCGCAGGAGGGCATCTCAGACTTCGCATTGAGCGGTAATGCACTCTTCGTTGTATCGACCAAAGACAAGCCGCGAGGCGAACTACTTGTGCTGGATGCCGCAAAGGGCACGCTGGCCGATGCGCGGCGAGTCCTGCCCGCAAGCGAAGTTGTTCTTGACGAACTGACCGCAGGTCGAGACGGCACCTACGTCACGGTCAACGACGGCGGGGAGCAAAGTTTGCTATTCGTGCCTGTTGACGGAGAGGTGCGCCCGATAGCGCTGCCGTTCGCGGGATGGATTCAAAGTGTCGCGGTTGCGCCACTCGATGGTCAAACGCTGGTCCGCATGACCAGCTGGTTGGAGCCTGGGGCAATTTTTGCCGTTAGCAGCGCTACGGGTAGCGCGGCGCGCAGTCTGCTACAGGCGCGTCCCAACATTGACCTTTCCGCCTACGAAACCCGTCGCATCTTTGCAGCGGCGCGCGACGGTACAAGGATTCCGATTTCTGTCATCGCGCGAAAAGGTAGGCCCAAGGCTGCGGCGCGATGCCTGATTCACGTTTACGGCGCCTACCAATGGCCCTCACAGCCGGTCTTTGACGTACGCGGCGTAGCGTTCCTCGAAGCGGGCGGCGTGATCGCAACGGCGCATGTTCGCGGCGGCGGCGAATATGGGCGAACGTGGCATGAACAAGGACAAAAGGCCACAAAACCGAACACGTGGCGTGACTTGATTGCGTGCTGTGAAACGTTGATCGCGCAGGGATACACCGCACGAAAAAAGATAGCAATTGTCGGCGGATCTGCGGGAGGAATCGCCGTTGGTCGTGCCATGACAGAGCGGCCTGAACTATTCGGAGCGGTGATTTCCAAGGTTGGCATGTCGAATCCGCTGCGAGCCGAATTCGAGCCAAACGGTAAGCCCAATATTCCTGAATTCGGAACGGTCACCGATAAGGCGGGCTTCGAGGCTTTGCTGGCTATGGACAGTTATCACGCGGTGCGGTCAGGAGTTTCCTACCCTCCGATTCTGCTGAGCACGGGAATCAATGACGCTCGCGTTGCACCGCACAACGCGGCGAAAATGGCAGCGCGTTTGCAGGCGGCGTATCCGAGCAGCAAGACGCTGCTCCGTGTCAATTTTGAAGCCGGCCACGATGCAAATAGTCTTTCGAAGACTGATGCCGATGCTGACTACGCTGACGATCTCGCGTTTGTGCTGGCATGCACAACCGGATAGAGGTAAATCGTAAGGGCTCGGTGCCCCTTCGATGGAGAGACACTGAACGCAGACCCAAGTGTGATGGGCGACGTCCCGAAGCGCGACGCCAAGCCCCGCGATATCTGGCACCAGCATGAAGCAATGCTGAACACAATAGCAGCAGGCGACGGCCCGCAGGCCGAAACGCTGGCGCGTCGGCACAAACTCGACGCAGCCGATTTCATAATCTAGTGCATCCAGGCAGAGCGGGCCAAGGCGAGTTGCCGCCGCCGTCGCGTTTGCAGATGGAGCCTGGTCACACATGGTCACTGGCGTTCGGCGCGACGACCATGACCGGTAGAACTTCAGCGGTGGGCGCGTGGTGGCAACTTATGCCATATGTTCCATGTCCTCGCGCATGGTGACCCAAGAATGCATCCGATCTTCATAGACCGAGAACGTGGGTGCCGGAAAGCTTGACTCTGCGAAGACTCCGGCGGGGATAACAATGGTGTCCTCCCTGCCCTCCACGACGTAGTAGACCGTGGTGCCGCAGGTCGGACAGAAGGTGAACCTGGCCCTTCCGCCTTCGTCGCCAGTGCGGACATACTCCGTGCCCACTCCCGAGACCTCAACTGCCGACCGCGCAAACCTCGCTTGAGAGGCAAAGACGCTCCCCGTTCTACGCTGACACGCATAGCAATGACACACCGACACCCGAATCGGTTCGTCAGAGACTTTGGCGGTGAGCTGGCCGCAACAGCAAGATGCGATTCGAGTTGTCATCGTGAGGCCTCGGGTGCGTGGAAAGTCGTGCACGCATGCCGCGTCACGGCAAATTGATTTTCGCAACACGCGCCGCGTGCCGTCCACCTTCGAACGTTGCGCCCAGAAACGCGTCCACGATGTCGATTGCGGTACCCGTGCCCACAACTCGCGCGCCGATACAAAGCACGTTGGCATCGTTGTGCTGGCGAGCCATCCGCGCGCTCAGGGGCTCGCTGCACACCACCGCGCGCACAGCGGCATGTCGATTGGCGGAGATGGACATTCCCACGCCTGTCCCGCATATCAGGATCGCGTGCTCGATTTCGCCGCTCTCAATCGCGCGGCCCGCAGCGTGCGCGAAGTCGGGATAGTCACACGAGTCGCTCGTGGTGGTGCCGAAATCGCGCACGGCGATGCCGCGCTTTTCGAGCTCAGCCGACAAGGCGTTCTTCAGTTCCAGGCCCGCGTGATCGGCGGCCATTCCTAGTGGTTTTGTCATGATCGGTTCTTTAGAAAATTAGAG
>JAYWAQ010000634.1:0-3353 GCA_043782305.1 Burkholderiales bacterium | reverse complement strand
GGTCGATGAATTCAACACCGAAGGATTGCAGGCACGCACCCCCCGCCGCAGAAGCGCTGGCTGTCTGGGCTTGTACCTCCGCGTACGACACGCCGCGTGTGTAGTTTTGCTCGCCATATCCGGCGCGGCGCAAGTCGCACAGCGTACCTCCGTTGCGTCCGATTTGCCCACGCGCTGTCGACGCGAGCGACGACACATTCCACGTCGCTTCAAACCCCGCGTCGTTCACCTTGCGTTCGCGTGGCAGGAACGCACCGCTGAATGACGGATGCGCCCAGTCGGACTTAAGCGTCACCGTGTTGTCCACGCCGAGCGGAACAAAACTGAGAGATTCCACCCCCACGAGCTCAACTGCCAGCTGCAACGTAAAAGGCGCAACACTCAGCGCTTCGAAGCCCGGCAGCGCTGCCTCGAAACCCGCCTTGAAAAGATCGCCGTCAGAGCTTGCCTGCGCTTGCAACGCGCCACTGGAAGACCCGATTTTTACGCTGCGAATGCCACGCAAATCGGTCACCGCGAATTCCACTTTGGGCGCGTCACATGCAACGGCGACGACCGGCGCTTTCACCGGCGGCGGCGAAAGTGCAGTCAACGTCGTTGCGGGCCAGGCGACATCGGCCTTCGCGTCCAGGTTAAACGAGTTGACTTTGTAGAGACCTCGATAGCGCGGCTCAATGCGGCTGGTCGCAGCCCATTTCATCGTCTCCGGAAGCGCCTTCAAAACGTACTCATGTTCCGTGCGCTCTGTCGTCGTTTTTTTGTCGACCGTGACGTGCTTCTCGCTGGTTTCCACACATCGCCGCGTGAGCACCGGCCCGGCAATCGCCTGCGGCCCGGCAAGGCTGCGGCGAATGCTCTCTGCCGCCTGCGCCCGATAACCAATGCGCTCGGCCGCCATGCCGGAAATCATCGACAAACCAGAAATAAGTAGCAGAAGGATCGCAGCGAGCGACGCGGCTTTAATAACGAGTGACTTCAAAATTTTCCCCATGAGATGACGCGAAGTCGTCAGTGTCAATGGCGTGTGTGCGGGGAAAATGAAGTTTGTGAAGCGGGTGTGAAGTGGGCGATTTTTCGTAAATGCGCGTTCTATGACTTACCGACTCACCGGTAGACAAATGCGAACTACCGTGGGTTCCGCAAAGCTCACAACAGCGAGCCTCCCCCCGTGCAACTCCGCCACCTGCCGGGCGATGGCAAGGCCGAGCCCGCTACCCTTGTTGCGAGCGCCGGTGACGTCTTCAGGTCGCGGCGTCGAGAGAAACCGCTCGCCAATTCGATCCCGCACGTAGTCGGCAAATCCCGGCCCGAGATCAATCACATCGATGTGAACTTCATCGTTCAAATCGCTCGCCTTGAGCACAACCTCTGCACCCGAACGTGAAAAATCAATCGCATTGTCGAGCAGATAATTCAGCGCCAATTGCAGCAACTCGGCGTCACCCTGCACGATCAGATCGGCGGAAGAAGTCTCCCGCGTTACCCGCACTTCCCCATGCAGAGCACGAAGGCGCGAGTGCTCAATCGCGGCCTCAAACAACGCGCTCACGGCCACCGGCATCACCTGCTGCGGCGCACTTAACTGCTCCAGCTTCGACAGCTCCAGCATGCGCTCTACGGTCACATTCATGCGCTCGCTCTGCGCGACAACACTCTCGGCAAAACGCTCACGATCCGCCGCAGGCAGCTCCTCGCGCAACAGCTCGCCGGATGCCCGAATTGCCGCCAGTGGCGACTTCAATTCATGCGTCAACGCGCGCACCGTGCTTTCGATGTAGTGCTGACCTTCCAGTCGCCCACGCATACCTGCCATCGCTCGCGCGAGTTTGCCCAGTTCGCCCGGCAGCGCGGGTACGGGCGTTCTGCGCCCGGCTTCCACAGCCTCGGCGTAGCGCGCCAGCCGCCGCACCGACGCAACGATCCACAGCGTTGCAAGCACGCCGATCAAGAGCGAGAGTCCCAGCAACCATGCGCCGCTAGCGAGAATTTTTCGCTCGGCGCGGTCAATGAACGGCGCCACTGTCGAGGTAGGTTTGGCCACACTCAATACGCCAATCGTTTTGCCATCCTTCACAATCGGTGCGGCGACGTAGAACACGGAGCCTGGCTCATCTGCCTGAGCGTCTTTACTGGTCCTGGCGCCGTAGCTCCCGCGCAGCGTCAGCAACACATCACGCCATTTCGAGAAATCCTGCCCAACCGACTGGTTCTCCGAATCGAAGCGCACGATGCCTGCGTTATCGGTCACATACACCCGAAAATCCACGCTATTTTTTGCGAGCCCCCACACCTTCGCCTTCGGATCGCGAGCGTTGTAGGCCGTAACGGAACGCGCGAAATCGCCCTCGTTGATGGTGCCGTTCGCTAACTCCATGGCGGCGAGTTCAGCCAGCACATTGGCCGAGTCGATCATCACCTCTTCCATGACCTCGCGCACCGAGGGTTTGATTTCGTTCACAAACACGTTGAGCACGAAGAATGCCGCGAGTCCAAGGATCGCAAATACACCGAACAGCAGACGAATGCCAAGATGCATGACTAGCCCGCGCCGCAGACCATGTTGATGCTGTAACCCAATCCGCGATGCGTCTCAATCGGGTCGAGATCAGCCCGAATCGCCTTCATTTTTGCGCGCAGTGTTTTGATGTGTGTGTCGACCGTACGGTCGCCGCTTTCAGCTTCTGTACCCCAGGCCGCGTCGAGCAAGCGCTCGCGCGAGCACACGCGCCCGGGCTTCACGAGTAGTGTTTTCAGCAATAGAAATTCACGCCGCGTGAGTGCGAGCAGAGAGCCGCTAAACGCGATACGTTGCGCGTCTTCATCCACCCGGAACAGCGTCGTCGCGGCCTGCGGAGGCGCTGCGCTCGCGCGCCTAAGCACCGAGCGCACACGCAAGCTCACTTCACGCGGACTAAACGGCTTGGTCACATAGTCATCCGCGCCCAGTTCAAGCCCCACCACGCGATCAATTTCCTCGCTGCGTGCGGTGAGCAAAATGATCGGCAAGCTTGAGCCTGAACGGACTTCGCGACACAGCGCAAAGCCGCTGCCGTCCGGCAACCCGACATCGAGAATCATCAGCGCAGGACGACGCTCGGCAAGTTCGCGACGCGCATCCGCAATCAGACGCACATGCGTCGTTGTCATTCCGTCGCTGGACAGCGCATAGGCCAGCGCCGCGGCAATGGCGTCTTCGTCGTCAACGATGAGGATGTGTGGTTTCAGGAGTTGCACGTTGTGAGACATCTCTTGATTGTTGCATCCTGGCGCGGCCTGCCTACAATTCTGCACGTTACCCACGTCAACACCCATCACCATGCCCTATATCGGACTCGGACTTCATGTTCTCGTCG
>JAYWAQ010000633.1:0-3356 GCA_043782305.1 Burkholderiales bacterium | reverse complement strand
GTTAGCGCATGAATCTGCGAGCGGGCGACGCGCGAATGCAATATGTCGCCAACGATGGCCACGGTGAGCCGCGTAAAGTCTTTCTTGTATTTGCGAATGGTGAACACGTCGAGCAGACCCTGCGTCGGATGTTCGTGGCGTCCGTCGCCCGCGTTCACCACATGCACATGCGGTGCCGCGTGCTGCGCGATCAGATACGGTGCGCCACTCTCTGCGTGGCGAACAACGAACATGTCGGCATGCATCGCGGTCAGGTTCGCGATGGTGTCGAGGATGGTCTCGCCCTTGTTGGTGCTGGAGCGCGCGACATCGAGGCTCACCACGTCGGCCGAAAGACGCTTGGCTGCGATTTCGAAGGTCGTGCGGGTGCGCGTGGAGTTTTCGAAGAAGATATTGAAGATCGACTTACCGCGCAGCAGTGGCACGACTTTGACTTCACGCTCGTTGATACCAACGAAGCTCTCGGCCGTATCGAGAATGCGCTCGATGATGCGCTTCGGCAGGCCTTCGATGGCGAGCAGGTGATGCAGATCGCCGTTTTCGTTGAGTTGTAAATTCCGTTTTGACAGCATCAACGTTGCATCCAGGGTTCAGTCGTTAGTGCGAATTTTCCAGCGTCGTCCTTGCTGAGCGCGAGCATCAGATCACGCGAAACAATCAGCGGTGCGCCCACGTAATCGGCAGCGATCGGCAACTCGCGTCCGCCGCGATCCACCAGCACGGCGAGCTGCACCGAAGCTGGACGACCGTAATCAAACAGCGTGTTCACGGCCGCACGGATGGAGCGGCCCGTAAACAGCACATCGTCCACGATCACGATATGAGCGCCCTGTACCGAGAATGGAATTTGCGTGCTGCGCACATTGCTTTTGAGCCCGCTGGTGGACAGATCATCGCGATAAAAGGACACGTCGATGTAGCCCACTTCATGCTCGCCGTCGAGTTCTGCTTTCAAGCGGTCAGCGAGCCACGCGCCGCCGGAAAATACGCCGACCAGCTTCGCGTCGAACGCGATGCTCGATGCCATTTGCGCTTTCAAATCGGCGAACAGTGCCTCGGCGTCGGGGAGCGTGTTATCCATTGTGCTCATTGGGTCACGCTACTTTCCGCGCCGTTAACAACCATCGGGCCCTCCACAAAAAAACGGCGCAGAATTTGCGCCGCTGCTTCGGCGTCAATCGCCTGTTTTTTCTTCTGCCCGGTCAGCCTGCTGCCGGACAACGCGCGCGCCGCATCAACGCTCGTGTAGCGCTCATCCACCAGATGCGCAGGCAGCGCAAAACGCCCAGTGAGTTGTCGCGCAAATTTTTCGCAACGCGCGGTCATCGCGTGCGCTTTGCCGTCGGGATGCGCAGGACGACCGACAACGAATGCGCTCGGCGTCCAATCTTTAACCAGCGGCGCAATCGCAGCGAAGCGGCCCTCATCGTTGGTTGCATCTATGGCCATCAACGGATTCGCCGTCTCGGTCAAATCGTTGCCGATGGCCACACCAATTCTGCGAACGCAAAAGTCAAACGCGAGAAAGGTGTTGCTCTTCAAGCGTGACCCGCGATGTTCGATAACGCAAATTTTGAGATGCCTAAGCGCTTGATCGCCGCGTCCACCAAACCCTCGGCAGGCGTGGCGAACAGCAGGTCCGCATCGGCGGGCACCGTGAGCCAAGCGTTCGCCGCGATCTCTTTTTCGAGCTGCCCCGCCTCCCAACCCGCATAGCCCAACGTGAGCAACCATTCAGAGGGGCCGCTGCCATTGGCGACTGCTTCCAGAATGTCTTTTGAGGTGGTAAGCGACAGCTCATCACTCACCGAAATCGATGAGTTCCACGAGCCATGTGAACGGTGCAAAACGAAGCCATGTTCCACGCTCACCGGGCCGCCAAAATGCACTTTGCGCTGCGCCAGCGCGAGGTCGGCAACTTCGATCTCGATTTGCTCAAACAACGTGTTCATCGTTAACGCCGTCGGTCGGTTAACCACCACGCCGAGCGCGCCGTCTTCGTTGTGCTCACACACATACGTCACCGTCCCCTTGAAATTGGGGTCAACCATGGCGGGCATGGCGATCAGGAAGTGACCTGCGAGACAGCTGGAATCCATAGCTTTTATTCTACGTGGGCGGCAGTTGGCGCATCGCCGTACATAACGCACAGGCGCGCTGGCAAAATAACGATGATGAAGTACCCCACCGCCCTGTTCTGGTTTCGCCGCGATTTGCGCGCGTTTGACAATGCTGCGTTGCACGCAGCGCTGACCAATGCCGAGCGCGTGCATTGCGTGTTCGTGTTTGATCGCGAAATTCTCGATGCACTTGTTGACAAGGCAGATCGCCGCGTGGAATTTATCTGGGAAAGCGTGGTTGAGCTGCGTGCTGCACTTGAAGCGATGGGCGGCACCCTGCATGTGATCTTTGAGCCGGCCCGCGACGCGATTCCGAAGTTGGCGCAAACGCTGGATGTGGACGCGGTGTTCACCAATCACGATTATGAACCGCAGGCGGTTGCTCGCGACGCGCATGTGGCGGCGACGCTCAAAAGCAAAGGCATCACGTTCGAGACACGCAAAGATCATGTAATTTTTGAGCGGGACGAAGTGCTGACCGGCACCGGCAAATTTTTCTCCGTGTTCACGCCTTATAAAAATGCGTGGTTGAAGCGGTTGGAGGCGACGCATGTTAAGCCGTATCCGATTGAGGCGCATCGTGCGATGTTCTGCTCCCTCTCCCCGGGGAAGAGTGCTGGGGTGAGGGAGGCCGCACACGCTCCAAGCTTGGACAGCACGACTGGCATCCCTTCTCTCGAACACATGGGCTTCCGACGAACCAATCTCCGCGAGCTGAAATTTCCCACCGGCAGCTCAGGCGGCGAAAAACTCTTCACCGAATTTCTCGAACGCATTGACAGCTACGCTGATGCGCGCAACTTTCCTGCTGTCAAAGGCCCGTCATATTTGTCCACTCATTTACGCTTCGGCACCGTGTCTATTCGTGGCCTAGTTGCTGCGGCGTGGCAGCGCTGGCAGGAGGGCTCACGCGGGGCTGAGGTGTGGCTGTCAGAGCTGATCTGGCGCGACTTCTATGTTCACATCCTGCACCACTATCCACGCGTGGTGGACGGCGCGTTTAAGCCGGAATACAACGCCATTCGCTGGAGCAACGACCCAGGGCGATTTGCCGCCTGGTGCGAAGGCCGCTCCGGTTATCCGCTGGTCGACGCCGCGATGCGCCAGTTGAATCAGACCGGCTACATGCACAACCGATTGCGCATGGTCGCCGCGAGTTTTTTGACCAAAGATTTGCTGGTCGACTGGCGTTGGGGTGAAAAATATTTTGCCGACAAACTCAACGATTTCGATCTC
>JAYWAQ010000632.1:0-3362 GCA_043782305.1 Burkholderiales bacterium | reverse complement strand
CGTGCCCGCCTGCGCCGCGGCAATCAGCGTGTTCCACTCACTGCCGCTGGTGCTGGGGTAGAAGTAGGCCGGTACGAGGAGCTCGATTGTGGCGTGGCAGACGCCGCTCAACGCGCAGAGCACGACGGCGAGTGCCAGTTTAGACACGGACATGACTGACACAAACCGCATGATTGTTTCCTCCTTTTTTTCTCGCTGCGCCGATTGTGCCTGATGACCGCTCCGCGCGTGGTGGATCATCGCTATGGACAGATTGCTGTGATTACGTTTAGTGCGCCATCGCAATCCGAGAAGTCGTGAATGACGTGTACTGATCGCGCCATGTGTTCGGGAACGGTAAGTCGTTGCCGGTTAAGTCACACGGCGTGAATACCCGCAGCCTGCGCGCCGCTGACATCGGTCGACAGCGAGTCGCCAATGTGGACGGCATGTTCCGGCGCAATGCCAGCTGCATCGAGGGCCACAGCAAACAAGCGTGGATCAGGTTTGGCGAAGGGGTGATCGCTGGACACGATCAACGCATCGAAAAATTGTGCGAACCCGAGGCGAGCTAATTTGCCTTCCTGCTCGGCGCGGACGTTGTTGCTGACGATGAACAATGGATAGCCCGCGTGCTTCAACGCGGTGAGCAATGGATACGCGCCGGGTACCGCGCGTTCGGCGGTGCGATAGGCAGTGATATGCACCGCCGCCTGCGTGTTTGCGAGTGAACGGTTGCCACCGAATTCATCAGCCAGCAGCTCATAACGCCGCGTTCGAGCAGCGTCAAAAGTCAGGTGACCGGCAACCACCGACGGGTGAATTTCTTCAAGAATCGCGGACGCCCGGGATTCGTAGGTTTCAAACGAAACGTCACGCAACGACACGTCCACCGCCTTGCCGGAACGGGTCGCATGAATGTGCGCAAACGTGTGGTCGTACAGCGTGTCGTCAAAATCGAAAAAGATCGCGCGCGGGCCTGCTCGCTCAACTTGCGCGGGAAGTATCAATTTGATTTCGGGAAGTAGCCTTGATGAAGCTACCGCGGAATCGAGGCGGTCAAACGCGAAAGTCCTCGATTAGGCTGTAGCTTCATCAAGGCTACGATCCAGCTTGACGTCGTTGATGAGCCCACACGACCAAGACCAACGAAGCCGCCAGCATCAGTAGCACGAACGGAGAGAAGAGAGGCACACCAGCAGGTGCCGCGAGTTCCGTCGCGAAGAAGATGTTGCCGATATTGACGATGGGTGTGTTGGGATTGGTGGCAGGAGAGGATACACGGATGCTTTTTAGTCCGGACGGATCACTGAAGCCAACGAAACCGGCAGTGCTGGTGGTAACACCGGTGCTTAGGAGAATCGTCTTCGTTTCGCCCGATTGAGAGGTCGCCGTGAACGTGATGGGAAGGACTGCGACGACTCGAATGCCAGCTGCGCGAGTGTTCGCAGGAAACTCTAGAAAAACGTTGTTGTCGTTGCCGTCTTTGACCGCCGCCGAGAGGTAGTTCGTAGTCAACGCGACCCCAAAGCTACCGGCCGCATAGATCGGCGCAGCACCCAGAAAATTGATGGTCAGCCACACACCATTCAGCTGCGTAACTAGCGAACTCAGATATCCGGTTGGCAGCGTGTCGAACGACGCGACCCTGGGACTGATGACTGCCGAATTGAAAGTGCTCTCAGTTGACAGCACTCGGATCTGCGCATTCGCAGACCCAGAAAACGCCGCGATCACGACGAGAAAGAAAGTCAAAACGAATGTCCGAGCGCTCATGCAGACACCTTAGAAAAAAGCTTCGTTCAGTCTAGCACTGAGTACAGACGTCGATACCTTCGCCAACTACTTCGGCGACTCCAGCAACTTCGCCTCCCCCGACCCCGCTGCCAACATCCCCGCCTTCGCATAAACCCCCAACTTGTCCCGCGAATCCGAGATGTCGAGGTTTCTCATATGCAATTGACCGATGCGATCCAGCGGCGAGAAGGCCTCATCCTCCACGCGCTCCATCGACAGCCGTTCCGGGTGATACGTCGCGTTCGGGCTTTGCGTGTCGAGGAGCGAGTAGTCGTCGCCGCGCCGCAGTTCAACCGTGACCTCGCCAGTCACCGCGCGGCCAACCCACTTCTGCAATGTGTCGCGCAGCATCAGACTTTGCGGGTCGAACCAGCGGCCTTCGTAGAGGAGTCGTCCGAGACGACGGCCCATCGTGCGGTAATTTTCAATCGTGCCTTCGTTGTGAATCGCCGAGATCAGGCGCTCGTAAGCAATGAAGAGCAGCGCCATGCCGGGGCCTTCGTACACGCCGCGGCTCTTCGCTTCGATGATGCGGTTCTCGATCTGATCGGAGATACCGAGACCATGTCGGCCGCCGATGCGGTTCGCTTCCATCACTAGATCAACCGGGCTCGCAAACTCCTTGCCGTTCAGCGCAACCGGGAAGCCCTCGTCGAAGCGAATCGTCACTTCTTCGGGGGCAATCGCAATCGATTGATCCCAGTGCTTCACCGACATGATCGGGTTGACGATACGAAGCCCTTTGCTCAGGAATTCGAGGTCCTTGGCCTCGTGTGTCGCGCCCCAGATGTTGCTGTCCGTCGAGTACGCTTTTTCTGTCGACATCTTGTAGGAGAAGCCGTTGTTGTTGAGCCATTCGCTCATCTCTTTGCGGCCACCGAGCTCCGAAACAAACGCTTGGTCCAGCCAAGGTTTGTAAATTTTCAGCGCCGGATTCGCCATCAAACCGTAGCGATAAAAGCGCTCGATGTCGTTGCCTTTGTAGGTCGAGCCGTCGCCCCAGATGTTGACCTTGTCTTCCTGCATCGCTTTCACGAGCACGGTGCCCGTGACTGCGCGACCCAGTGGAGTGCTGTTAAAGTACGTGCGGCCAGCGGTCGTGATGTGGAAAGCGCCGCATTGCAGCGCGACCAGTCCTTCATGCACCAGCGCCTCGCGGCAATCGATCAGCCGCGCGCCCTCAGCGCCATACGCCGTCGCCTTCTTCGGGATGTCGTCGTAATCGGTCTCGTCAGGCTGCGCGAGGTTCGCCGTGTAGGCATACGGAATCGCGCCTTTGTGCCGCATCCAGGCGAGCGCAGCAGAGGTGTCGAGGCCACCGGAAAATGCGATGCCGACCTTTTGGCCGACAGGAAGAGAGAGGAGGATTTTGCTCATATTGAGACAAATTTTAACGGGCGGCGGTTACGCCGCCCGTGTTCAGCCTCCCGGACCGCAGCGCTACAGCGGCGGCCGAATCACTTTGTCGATGACGTGAATGACGCCGTTGGAGTTCAGCACGTCAGTCGCGGTGATGTTCGACACGCGGTTACGACCGTCGGTGATCGCGACGCCCGTCGCGGTCGCCTGAATCACGAAGGTTTTAC
>JAYWAQ010000631.1:0-9312 GCA_043782305.1 Burkholderiales bacterium | reverse complement strand
AACGTAGCAAACGGCGTGACTGAGTTATTGGTGCCCGTGGCGTTGGCGTATTGCCCGGTCAACACGGGCACCGTTTGTCCGCCCGAAAAGCGCGCTTCCTCGTTATCGAGCGCAAGTAAAGTCGGCATCGACAAGATGTTGGCCGATACGTCGCTTTGCAACGCCCGCGCCAAAAGACCGAGATTCAGAATCTGCTTCCCGGCAATCGTGACCGCACCGCGCACCAGGCCAATGTTGAGCCCCTGTGCAACAGCCGCAGCATTTGCGGCAACGCCAAGAATATTGGATGTCGGCGTCGCGCCAGCATTGCCGAAATTGGTGCCGCCCACACCTTGGGTCCCGCTCCTGTTCACCCCGTCAAGCGCTTGCCACTGAATACCAAATTCAGCCGCGCGATCGGCCTGCACCTCGGCAATCAATGCCTCGATGAACACCTGTGCGCGGCGCACGTCGAGCTGCTCCACCACTGCACGTAAATTGTTGTAAATCGCAGTCGGGGCAGAAATGACTAACGCGTTGATGGTGGTGTCTGCATAAACCGTTGCGCCCGCAGCTGTGAAGGCGGTCGCGCTATTCGAAGTCAACGATGGCAAGCTGCCAGAGCTTGTCGTGTTGCCGGTATTGCTGCTGCCCGTCAAAGCTGCAGTGGCTGCTGCAAGCGGAGAGCCGGTAGTCGATTGTGCTCCACTCGTTGGTAGCAAAGAAGTCAAGGCCGAACCCGAAGCGCTACCCGAGCCCGTACCCCCGCCCTCTGCGCCTAAAACGCGCCGCAAGGTCTGCGCTACTTGCGCAGCGTCCGCGTGCTTCAGGTAAATAATGTGGATATTGCCCGGAGAACCTGACGGACGATCCAGCTCAAGAATGAGTGAGCGCGCACGAGCCACTCGACCGAGATCTTCGCTTCGCAAAATAATCGAGTTACTGCGCGAGTCAGCGGTGATGGAGAGTCGATCACGACTTTCACCCGATGCGCCTCCCGCTTCAGCGAACACACGGTTAAGTGTAGCGACGACATCCATCGCATTGGCATGTGTCAACGTCACCAGTTCCGGCGCGGAAACGTTAGGTGTATCAAGTCTCGCGATAACCGCCTCGACCTTACGAATGTTGTCGCCATAGTCGGTGATGATGATCGCGTTACCAGGTGGATACACAGTCAGCGCGTTGGCCGCAGCCACCAGAGGTCGCAGCGCGTTGATGATTTGGCCTGCGCTCTGGTGGACAAGCGGGATCACTTTGGTCGTAACCGCACCGCCGTAGCTACCGTTCGCACTCCCAACACCCGCTACCGCCGTCGGCAGCGCCTTGGCATCAACTTCAGGCACCACTCGCACGATGCCGCCCGGCCCTTCGACGGCGGCGAACCCCGCCATACGCAGGGCAGACAAAAACGTCGGGTAAGCGAGCCCTGGGGCGACGCCCTTGGCAGACTGAATGTTGATTTTTCCTTTGACTCTGGGGTCGAGCACGAAGGTCTTGCCCGTGAGTTCACCGACGGCTTTGGCGACCACATCGATATCAGCATCGACGAAATTGAGCGTGACCGGCGTTTGCGAAAATGAGTTCGACGCAAACGCGAGCGTAATGGTCAAAACTGCCAGCGCGCGCCATTGAAGGGGGGGAAATCTGAGCGACATCATCGAAGCAGTTTAGCATCGGCCCGCCACTGCTGGAATCAGGCGTCTGAGTCGGACTCGGTCGAGCGGTTAGCCCGCATTCAGCCGAAAGCGCTGAACCTGTTTGTCGTACTCGATTTCGACTTCTTTGGTGATCTCGATGCCATCAAAGCGGATCACCCGACCACCGGAGGCACGGCAGGCCACACGCTCATACTGGCAAGGGCCCATTGCCGGGAAGCGCGCACAGATGCGGCCGGAATTTTCGGGAAACGTAATCGGCTGACGGGTCTCGACACCCGCCGCGCCTTTGACGCACTCGTAGCGCGTCGTGCCAGCGGGCGTCACCGACGCTGCGGTAGCAATTTGTACGGGCGAGGGCTGCGCACGAGCAGGCGCAACCGACCCGGTGGCTGACCCAACGCTGGTCGCGTTGCCATCGGTGGGTGGAATGGCAGGCATGGCCGAAACTGCCTCTTTTGCTGGCGGCGTCGCCACAACAACCGGTGCCACAGCAGGCTTCGGCTGCAGAACGGCAGGGTCTTCCGTAGCAACCGTTGGCACCTGCGTGCAAGAGACCACCACGAGTAGTGGCGCGATCAAGGCGGCTAAAAAAACAGCCCGCACAGCGCCCGACAGGCTTCTACGCGGAAGGAATAAAGGCTTCATCACCCTGATGTTTCCTTTCAAACTTGATGAAATTGAAGTAACCGCAGGTGTTGCCGTTTGGATAGTCGCGGCAGACCTGCGGGCGGCCTTCGTATATCGTGCAGCGCCGCTCGCTCTGATCGAAGAACATGCACATTGATTTGTAAACCGTATCTTTGCGGTGCCGCAGCACACGCATGGTTTCGCCTTCGTGTGTCACCTCTTTGGTGAATTTGTCACGCGCTATGTCCACCGGAATCGCATGATGTTTCGCCAGCCGCGTGACATCGCTCGGCTTGGTTTCGATATAGTCATAGCTACAACAATAGCCGGGACACTTGCTGCAATCGTAGGTGTTCTTCTTGGTCATGGCGGGCTGATTTCAAATTCTCGCCTGCGATGTTAATGGACTGTCGCCACGCCGTCATAATCGCGTGGTCAGATTATGAGTTTTCTGAATCGAGTGTTGTGAGTGTGATCGAACTACGGGACGTGGAGAAGCTTTGGGGCGATGTCGTCGCCTTGTCGCCAACCAATTTGCTGATTCCCGAGGGTGGTTTCACAGTGCTGCTTGGCCCTTCCGGCTGCGGAAAAACCACTACGCTTCGGTTGATAGCAGGCCTGGACGCCCCAAGCGCAGGGCAAATTTTTGTGGGCGAACGGGACGTGACGAACGAGCCGTCATCTCACCGCAATCTCGCAATGGTGTTCCAGAACGATGCGCTGTTCCCGCATCTGAGCGTTGCAGATAACATCGTCTTCGGCCTTCAGGTACGAAAGGCATCGAAACAGGAACAGTCCGAAAGATTATCCCGTGTGCTCACGCTCCTAGGACTTGAAAAACTGCGCGACCGTAAGCCTTCACAACTGTCCGGCGGTCAACAGCAGCGTGTTGCCCTGGCCCGTGCGCTAGTAGCCGAGGCAAAAATCTGCTTGATGGACGAACCACTGTCGAATCTGGATGCTCAACTGCGACAGGAGATGCGGCAGGAGTTGCGTGCGCTGCAACAAAAGCTTGGCCTGACGGTGGTCTATGTGACGCACGATCAGGCCGAAGCAATGAGCATGGCCGATCGGGTGGTGCTACTCAATCGTGGTCGAATTGAACAGGTAGGCTCGCCACGTGAAATTTATGCGCGACCGGCGACGGTGTTCGCGGCGCGGTTCATTGGCACGCCGCCGATGAGCGTGCTGGCGCTGGAAAATGGAACGATTAAAGGCTCCAAATTTGGCGTACACGCTGTGCCCGACCGCGCAACACATATGGCAGTCCGGCCCGAACAGGTAGCGTTGGGCGGCGACATTCCCGCAACTATCACCGCCAGCGAATACTTGGGTGCAGACTCGCTCGTCCACTGCCAGATTGGTAGCGAGCATGTTGCCGTACGCATGACTGGCCAGCAAGTTTTCGAGCCCGGACAAAACGTCCAGCTCGCATGGTCGCCGGACGCGCTGCACTATTTCAACAACGACGGTCAGCGCGTCGATTAACTTACAGCAAACCAATTTAACGGAGGATGACACCATGAAATTCAACGCCACGATGATTAGCGCCGCGCTTGCGCTGGCAGCCGCTGCGAACGCAAGCGCCCAAGTTACCGAAGTGCCCTTCTACTTCCCGGTGGCGGTGGGCGGTCCCATCACGAAATACATCGATCAGTTCGCGACCGATTTCAACAAAGAAAATCCGTCGATCAAAGTTTCGCCGATTTACGCGGGAAGCTATCAGGACACCATCGTTAAAGCATTGACTGCAAACAAGGCGGGTACGCCTCCGGTTGCCTCAGTATTGCTGTCGACCGACACGTTCACGCTCATTGACGAGGACGCCATCGTGCCTATCGATAATTTCGTAAAAACAGCTGACGACAAGGCGTGGTTGGCTGGGTTCTACAAAGCCTTTCTTTTGAACGGGCAGGTCGGTGGGAAGACGTGGGGCGTCCCTTTTCAGCGCTCCACGGTCGTCCTCTACTGGAACAAGGAACTGTTCAAGGAAGCGGGGCTTGATGCGAACAAGCCGCCGCAAACTTGGGCAGAGATGACTGCGATGTCACAGAAACTGACGAAGAAAGACGCCAGCGGCAAGATCACGCAATACGGGGTGCAGATTCCATCAAGTGGCTTTCCCTACTGGTTGTTTCAGGGACTCACGACGCAGAACGATGTGATCCTCGCGAACGATGCCGGGACGCAGACAAAATTCGATGATCCGAAAGTAATTGAGGCGTTGCAATACTGGATCGATCTGTCGAAAAAGCACAGCGTACATCCAACCGGCATCGTGGAATGGGGAACAACGCCGAAAGACTTCATGGAAAAGAAAGCGGCCATGATCTGGACGACGACAGGGAATCTCACCAACATCCGCTCCAATGCCAAATTTGATTTCGGCGTTGCGATGCTACCGACGGGCAAGAAACGCGGATCGCCAACGGGCGGCGGCAATTTCTATATTTTCAAGAAAGCAACACCAGCGCAGCAAGAGGCTGCGTTCAAGTTCGCCAAGTGGTTGACGCAGCCTGAGCGCGCCGCACAGTGGGGCATTGAGACGGGTTATGTCGCCATTTCACCCGCTGCATGGGACACCGCAACGCTCAAGAAATATGCATCTGAGTTTCCACCTGCAGCCGTGGCACGCGATCAGTTGCAATATGCCGTTGCCGAATTTTCGACGCATGATAATCAGCGCGTCACCAAAGCGTTTAATGATGGTTTGCAGGCCGCATTGACCGGGAGCAAGACCGCAGAGGCGGCAATGAAGGATGCGCAGCGCGAAGCGGAAAGACTGCTGAAGCCGTACAAGTAGCGTTTAGTCCGTACATCGTTAAATCATGCGAAGCACGTGAACCAACGACATCAAGCGCAGGCCTGGCTAATGTTGCTGCCCGCGCTCGTCCTGCTGACGGGGTTCACGCATTACCCTGCGGTGGCGACGTTGATCGACAGTTTCATGTCGACGCCGAAGCCGAACCGGCCCAGCGTTTTTGTCGCGCTCGACAACTATACGTCGATGATCGAGGATCCGATTTTCTGGCAGGCGCTGCGAAATAACCTCTGGTTCGCGCTGGCGACAATTCCACTCTCAATCGGACTAGCTTTAGTCATGGCGCTGTGGGTCAATGGCCGCATGGCAGGGCGCGGCTTTTTGCGCATGGCGTATTTCACGCCGACGGTGTTACCGATGATTGCCGTCGCCAATATCTGGCTCTTTTTCTACACACCCACCTACGGTTTGCTGGAGCAAATCGGCGGCCTGTTTGGCTTGCCTTCGCAAAACTGGTTGGGTGACAAATCAACCGCTCTCGCCAGCATCACCGTTGTCGCAGTGTGGAAGGAGGCCGGTTTCTTCATGATCTTCTACCTTGCAGCGCTTCAAGGCATCAGCCCGAGCCTGCGTGAGGCGGCGGCCATCGAGGGCGCAGGTCGCTGGTTCTTCTTTCGACGCGTGCTGTGGCCGCTGTTGATGCCGACGACGATCTTCGTCTCGGTAAACGCCGTCATCAACGCATTCCGTATGGTTGACCACGTCGTCGTGATGACGCGCGGCGGCCCGGATAACGCAACCAGTTTGTTGCTGTATCACCTCTACGAAGTTGGCTTCAAGTATTGGGATCAGGGTTATGCGGCTGCGCTCACGGTAGTGCTGCTCGGAGCGCTCGCAACTGTGGCGCTGGTGCAGTTCTTCATGCTCGACAAGAAAGCTCACTATTGAGATGTCTGATTCTGCATTTCAGCAAACGTCGCCCGTCGTTGACACGCTTGCAGCCTGGTTGCTAGCGATTCTGTGGGTGTTGCCGCTGTTGTACGCGGTGTGGACCGCGTTCCATCCTTCCGAGTTCTCGGCGAAATTTTCGCTGTCAGCTCCATTGACGCTGGAGAACTTTGAGCGCGCCTGGACAGCTGCGCCATTCGCCCGATATTTCTTCAATACGACCGTGCTGGTCGCGATGATTCTGTCCGCGCAGTTGGTGCTGTGTACGTTTGCCGCTTATGCCTTCGTCCGCTATGAGTTTCGAGGCAAGAATATTTTGTTTGCGCTGGTGTTGGTGCAGCTCATGATCATGCCGGACATCCTGCTGGTCGAGAACTACAAGACGATGAGCAAGCTTGGCCTGATTGACACGTTGCTAGGCATCGGTTTACCCTACTTCGCGTCCGCTTTCGCGATTTTTCTGTTGCGACAGACCTTCAAGGGCATTCCGAAAGAGCTGGTAGAGGCAGCGACGATGGAAGGCGCGAGTTCACTACAAATTCTGTGGCGCGTCTATGTGCCGTTAGCGAAACCAGTCTACGTTGCATTTTCGCTCGTGTCTGTGAGCTATCACTGGAACAATTTTTTGTGGCCGCTGGTCGTGACTAACTCAGTAAATTCTCGTCCGCTCACCGTCGGCCTACAGGTTTTTGCCTCCACCGACCAAGGTATTGACTGGTCAATCATCACGGCAGCAACGCTCCTCACCGCCGCACCGTTACTCGCCGCCTTCCTGCTCTTCCAGAGACAATTCGTGCAGTCCTTCATGCGCGCCGGAATCAAATGAAAATTATTACCTGGAACGTTCAGTGGTTCTGCGGACTAGACGGTGTGATCGACATCGCGCGCGTCGTCACGGATGCCCGTGACATGGCTGATTTCGACGTAATCTGCATGCAGGAAGTTGCGGTGAACTACCCGCGTCTCGACGGCAACGCGGCGCACAATCAACCCGAAATTCTCAAGTCACTGTTGCCGGGTTTTGAAGTTTTCTTTGGTGCAGCTGTTGATGAACTGAGCCCCGACGGTAAATCGCGACAACGCTTTGGCAACCTCATTGCGACACGCTTACCGGTTGCGCAGGTGCGCCACCACGCGCTGCCTTATCCGGCTGATGCAACACCGGGCGGTGTGCGCAGCATGCCCCGCATGTGTACAAGCGCAACGGTGATCACGCCATTTGGCCCGGTGCGTTTCATGACGACACATCTCGAGTTTTATTCGCCACCGATGCGGATGGCGCAGGCGCAAGATCTTTTACGGCTGCACCGCGAGGGCTGCGCGCACGTAGCGACCCCACCGCTGATGGACGATAGCGGTTCGGCATTTCAGAGCAAACCGCACACGCCGCATTGCATACTGGCGGGCGACTTCAATTTCGAGCCCGATAGCACCGAATACGCGTTACTCAATGCACCGCAAGGCCGCGCGAATGCACTTCATGACGCCTGGACGCTAGCCCACCCCAACACGGCACATGCACCGACGTTTCGCCTTCATGACAGGCGCTACGGCCCGGTGCCGATCACGTGTGATTTCATGTTCGTCAGCGACACACTCGCGTCGCACGTCAAACGCATGGACGTCAATCTCGACACCCGTGCATCCGACCATCAACCGATACTGCTTGAACTTGGCTAGCTTACTGTCCCGGCGCGCGTTGACGGCAGCGCTCATCGTCGTAATCGCGCTACCCGCTTTTGCGTGGACGATCAAATCGCGTGAGCTGGTTGACGTTGAGATGACCGCAAACGGATCGCTGAGTATTCTCGTAAGTGCCCCCGGAACAGAATCGCCGGGCCTGTACTTGTGGAAATCCGGCGCGATTGAGCCCACCAAAATCTGCGCAATCGTCTCGCCGTCGTTCTTTTCATTCAACCGGCGGATCGTGATTGAACGCGTGCACGGTGAACACGATTCATTGCGGATGTACGACGCCGCCAACTGCAACTTCCTGGGTCAAATCGAAACTACAGGCCGCGTCATCGATGCAGATGCTCGGGGCAATCTGGTCGCCGCAGCCATTCAGTACCCTGATGAGGAACGCACGCTTGAACTCTATACAAAGCGCGGAAAACGCATCGCAAAAACCGCGATCGGTCGTAACGTAGAACTCGGCTTCGCTCCCGACGGCCAAACGCTCCTGAACTTTGATCTAAGCGACACGCCGGACGCCGTTGGCGTCGCAATGTGGCAACTGCCATCACTTGCTCCCGCGAAGTCGCCAACCTGGATGAACAAGGATGAAATGAGCTTCATTCCCGGCGCACGCTATGTGAAGCGCTATTCGAACGGTGTGCTGAGCATCCTGCTTTGGGCAACCGGCAAACCGAAGTACACGACACCGATGGCGCGCACCGTACGGGTGCGACAACTGTCGGGCGATGGCCGTTACGGCGTGATTCACGAGCGGCTGGCGCAAACTGATTCTGCCGCCTGGATTGACTTTGCGACGGGTACACGCGTGCAACTCGGCGAAGGCAGCATAGATCATGCAGCGATTAGCGCCAATGGCACCAAAGTGGCGTGGACGCAGCGTGGCGGGCCACTGGGCGACGAAGTCGTCGTCGTGCAAGCAGCTGTGAGCTCAGCGGGCAAGGTCACCATCGAAAACTAACGAAACCGCACGCAATTCCGCCAATCACGCATACACTTATTTCTGCTGGACGTGCGTGTCGCTAAGTCTGTGCGTGTTACGTCTTTGCTAGGAACAACTTTTTGTGCACACTCAACACAGGGGATAACTAAAGATGGATTTAGCGAAAATAATTGAACGCGTAAAGGGAATCATTCTTTCGCCCAGGACCGAGTGGGAGAAGATTGCGGCCGAGCCGGCAGACGTCATGTCACTTTTTACCGGTTATGCCGCGATTCTCGCGGTGATTCCTGCCGTGTGCGGGCTGATCGGATCGACCTTGATTGGTGTGTCCATTCCGTTTGTTGGCGGCACCTACCGCACTCCGATTGGATCAGCCTTGGCGCACATGGTTTTGGGCTATGTGTTCGGACTGGCGGTCATCTACGTAGTGTCTCTCGTGGTGAACGCGCTGGCTCCAACATTTAACGGCGAAAAGAATCCGATTGCCGCGCTGAAGGTAACTGTTTATTCGTCGACACCCGTGTGGATTGCTGGCGTGTTGTCGCTGGTACCCGTGCTAGGCGTGCTGGGCATTATCGCCGGACTGTACGGGCTCTACCTGCTCTATCTCGGGCTGACGCCGTTGATGAAAAATCCGCAGGACAAGTCGATTGGCTACACCGCCTTGATCGTCGTCTGCTATATCGTGCTGGCGCTTA
>JAYWAQ010000630.1:0-3383 GCA_043782305.1 Burkholderiales bacterium | reverse complement strand
GGATTCCTCGGCGCGTGGCTTGGTGGCAAAGTCTTCACGCTAACCGGCAGCTACGACACCATCTGGATCATCGACATCGTCCTCGCGATAGGCGCGGCGCTGATTCACATGCCGATCAGGGAAGCGCCGTTGGTGTTGAAGATGCTGGCGGCGTAACGATGATCTTGTGGGAGCGATTCCATCGCGATTGGTTGCACGCGGAGAAGGCTTTCGCGATGGAATCGCTCCCACAAAAGTGAACGCCTCGCAGCGAGTCAGATCACAACCAAACCGAGTTCCAAAACGGATAGTCTCCGGTACGGTCAACGAGTTTCACTCGCAGCGGATTGGCGACGACATAGCGCGCGACAGCGAGCAAATCTTCATCACTACGAATGGCGCGATCATGAAAACCGTCTTGCCAAAGCGAGACGCCGCGACCGTTTCCGTTGGCTGCATTCACTGCCGACGCACTCATACGTTTTAATGCAGCAACTGACTTGCTCAAGTCGGCGTTCGCACCGACCTCAAGCACCCAATGCGCATGATCCGGCATGAGCACCCATGCCAACAGAACGACGTCGCTACGAGATGCTGCCAACGCAAATGCCCGACTAGCGGCGCAGCCAGATGAAAAGTTAGCAAATGGATAGGTGTCAGGCAGACAACGAGCCGTGATGTGATAGACCTGCCCGCTGATTGATGTCCTGCCTTTGCGCAAGGCGCTGCTGCGTGGCGCTTGCGCAGGAGCGTTCATTTGAGAATCAAATTTGCCACCAATCGCGGTGGAACCGCTCCCACAAATGCCACTTCATTGGGGGAGCGGTTCCACTGCCAATTCGTCCCTAATCCTCCATCTCCGCCTTAGCCGCCTCCACATCCAGGCACTCCATCGCATCCATAGGCTCAGACGCCGCAGCCTCCGCGTAAAGCGCCTCCACGTCCTTCATCTTCTTGTCGCCAAATAGCTTGTAAAGCCCGTCGGCTTTTTCCGTGCGGGCGACGGCTGATTCGGGGTTGAGCTTTAGGGCTTTGTCGTAGTTTTCGACGGCGGCTTCCTTGCTGACGCCGTAGGTCATCTTGCCGATCATGCTGCCTACTTTTTCTATGATTTCGGCGTTGAAGGTGCCGAGCGCGATGTGGGCGTCGGCGTGTTTCGGCTCCAGCTTCAGCGCGGTGTTGAGCGCGCTGCTGACCTTGCCGCCGATGCCCTGCGTTAGCGCTTTGGCGACGCCGATCAGTTGGCCGTAACGGCCCAGCGCGTAGGCTGCGAGATAGTACGCGTTGGCGTTTTTCTTTTGCGCGGCTTGCAGTTCCTCGCAGCGGGCGGCGATTTCTTCATACGCCTTCTGCTTTTTGGCGTCGCTGGTTTCGAGGTAGTTGTTGTAGATGCAGGCGGCTTTGTTGGCGGCGTTGTAGCCGTCGAGACCAGCGGCGAGGCCCGCCTCGTACGCGCCCTGAAAATCACCAGCGTGATAGAGCCGCCAGGCTTCCTCGACCGCCTTGTCCGTGGGGAACGGTTCAGCGTCTCCTTTGTGCAGGCGCGCCCAGTTTTTCTTGAGGGCTGCGCCGTCGTAAACAAACGCTGCGTTGTCGTGCGGGAATGCGGCCCAGCCGCCTTTTTTTGCCATGAGTCTCTCCTTGATTTTTTATCGGTATTCGGCCGCGAGTTTTTCAAACAACAACCGCGCGTCGCCATGCAAATACGGTGCGAGCAATACCATTACCTGAAACACGCCCTGGCCCATTGCGTTGGCCTCGTCAAGCTTCCTCGGATTCATCACGTACGAGTACGAATGCCAGTAGGTGGCGAGCATCACGAGGTTCGTCGAGACGGCCTGAATTTCGCCGTCGGTGGCCTTGAGCTCGTCAATTGAGCGCATCTCGGTCATTAGGCGCACGGTGTTTTTCTGCGCGTTTTGCAGGATGGTTTTGAAGTGCGTTTCGATGATGCGATTTTTCGACAAGAGGTCGTTTAAATCGCGATAGATGAAACGGTACTTCCAGATCTTTTCGAACAGCAAATGCAGCCAGAACCAGGTGTCTTCGACGTTCGCTGGGCGGTCCTTGCCGATGGCAAACAACTCGTCGAGTTCGCGCTCAAACTGCGCAAAAATCTTGGTGACGATTTCGTCTTTGCTGCGGTAGTGGTAGTACAGATTGCCTGGCGAAATATTCATTTCGTCGGCAATCGCATTGGTGGTCACATTCGGCTCACCAAACGCGTTGAACATGCTAAGCGACACTTCGAGAATGCGCTCTTTGGTACGGCGGGGGGCCTTACGTTCCATGGATGGCTCCATGGGCGTTTCCAGTGTTCGGTTCCATAGTGCTTGCACGCGCATCACCGACACGTCGGCAAAACAGCGCGCTCCGTCCTTTTTTTCTTCCTCTGCGTCAATTGTCGAGGAAGTGGCGAGGGAGCGCAAGAAATTAGAGTTCGTCTATCAGCTTTTCGCTGAAACGCCTATTGAATATGGGCTAGTAGCGCAAATTGGCACTAGTCGAGTTTTGCCTTAGTGTACTTCTAGCCCTCGTGCAATGGGCGTTTCTCACAAAAGCTGAGCTGCGATGTGCTTAGATATCCTCGTGCTTCGCTAGCGCAGCAGCGCTACTTCCAGTTTGTCCAGCGCCTGCGTGAGCTTGGACGCGGCAGCGCCGGTTTCCCCTCGCGCCACTTTGCGTGCCGTCGGCAGCAACTTTCGATGCGGATCGGAGAGTGCATTCAGATTTAGCTTGACGCCATACTTTGCAAATTCAGCCGCAATGGCATCGGCTCGCGCGAGCAGTTGTGCGCGCGTGTGCTGATACGCGTGCTCGGCGAGGCGACGACGGTTGCCGTAGCTGAACAGATTCGAGAAGAACAGATCGGCGTCGCCTTTTGACGGCTCCAGCACGATGAGTTTGGAGTCCTTATACGTCGTTGCGTAGCTTTGCAGGCTCTTCTCAAGGCGCGAGTGAATCAGCGCGCGGAAGGTTTGCGACAGCACCGTGGGCAGGCCGCGCTCGACCAGATGCGATTGCGCACGCGCGGCGACCGTCCCGTCGAACGGCACCAGCGGATTGACGCAAATCACGAGCTTGGCACCGGCGTTGAGCGCACTCGACGCATGCAGCGTTTTATTGAGCGCACCGTCGACGTAGTGGCGCGCGCCGATCTTCACCGGCGGGTACATGCCGGGCAGCGCGGCGCTCGCCTGAACCGCTTGCGAGATCGGGATGTGGTTCATTGCGGCGGAACCGAATTCCACCGTTTCACCGGAGTCGAGGTCGGTGGCGATCAGGAAGAGATTGGCTTTCAGTTCGCGGAAATCGTTGGTGCGGCCGGGCTTGGTGAGCAGCGTGCGCATCGCTTGCTCAATCGCGCGATTGTCAAACAACCCGGTTGGGATGACCGCGCTCAG
>JAYWAQ010000629.1:0-9362 GCA_043782305.1 Burkholderiales bacterium | reverse complement strand
TGCTGGGGGCGGGAGCAGCCAATGGGTAAGACGGCTGCGTTGAAGAGAAATTACCAATTGAATTCGGCGAGTGCCTGACCGTTAATGTAGCGAAAGTGCACTGCGGGACAAGGTGGGTTTGTCATAGCGCAACCCAGACGCCAGAATTCGTTGGGTTTTCGCTACAGAGGCATGAGCAGCTTTTCGCCAAAATGACGGATGCGTGGGGGATTAAGCTCATTTTTTGTAGATATCGACTTGCGGTATTTTTGTAGACACACCCTCAATCCAATGGGCTTTTAGGCCGGTTATTCGTAAAGTTGTTGGATTTTTGTCGGATCATCGGGCGGCTTTTTGCTTGTGCTTTTAATGCCAACGGCATAAAGTCGCGTCATGAATCGAATCGTCACCTTTTCCATCACAGCATCGCTCGGCGCTTTGGCACTCGTCGTTCCCGGTACGCAGGCGCAATCGCTGCCCGCTGGTTTTTCCGATGTACTGGTAACCGCCGTGAGCGCTCCGACGGCAATGGCATTTACGCCTGATGGGCGTGTCCTGATTACTAGTCAGGGCGGCTCGCTTCGTCTGATCAAAAACGGCTCGTTACTCGAACAGCATGCGCTGATCTTCAATAGCGGAACAGATGGTAGCGAACCGAAGATTTGCACGGGCAGCGAATCCGGCCTGCTAGGCGTTGCCGTTGATCCGCTATTCAGCACCAACAAGTTTGTGTATCTGTTCTATACGGCGCGAAACGGATCGAATTGCGCGTCGCCTAACTACACGGCAGCGAACCCCCCCGAAACCATCATAGACGGCACTTATTCGGCATTTAATCGCAGGGTTAATCGCGTATCACGATTCGTACTTGGAACCACCGCGAATTCCGAGCTGATCGATCCCAATACTGAAGTGATCCTCGTTGATCGTATGCCATCCCGCAACGGCAACCACAACGCAGGCGACGTGCACTTTGGCAAGGAAGGCTATCTCTACATCAGCATCGGCGATGGCGGCACCGATTACAACGGCACGACTCCGGGTTCAGGCGGCGGCAACGACGCGGCGCGCGACAAACACGTGCTGACCGGCAAGATTTTGCGCATCACCCGCGATGGCGCAATTCCACCGACCAATCCTTTCGTCGCGGGAGGCACGCACCGCTGCAACGTGACGGGGGCGACAACGGTCGGCAATCACTGCGAAGAGACTTTTTCATGGGGGTTGCGCAACCCGTTTCGCTTCGCGATGGACCCGAACGCGGCGGGTACGCGCTTCTACATCAACGACGTCGGACAAGGTCTGTACGAGGAGGTTGACGAAGGTCAGGCCGGAGCCGATTTCGGCTGGAATTGTCGCGAGGGGCGGCATGCGAACAGCAGCTCCGGACTGTGCACTTCGCCGGGCTCGCTCGGCTTGATCGATCCGGTGTACGAATATCCGCGCGGCACCATTCCCGGCACAACGGTGAGTGGATGCGCATCCATTACCGGCGGTGCTTTCGTGCCAAACGGCATTTGGCCGGCACCGTACGATGGCACCTATCTGTTGGCCGACTATGTCTGCGGCGCGATTCTGCGAATACCGACAACAGGCACGCCGACTGCGCCGCTGCCAGATGCTTTTGCGTTTGTCACCGGTCTGGGTGCAAGCAGCGCCACTTCGTTGACATTCGGGCCCGACGGCGCGGGGCAAGCGCTCTATTACACGACCTACGCTGCGGGCGGACAGATTCGCAAAATCAGCTATGCGGCGACCGGGAATTCGGCACCGACCATCGCGTCGTTAACGGCCAGTCCGGCGGCTGGAGTGCTGCCGCTGAATGTGGGGTTCACCGTAGTCGCGAGCGATGCCAACGGCGACGCCTTGACCTATTTCTGGGACTTTGGCGACGGCACCAGCGCGACCACGACGACGGCCACCACCAACAAGACGTACACCACGGCGGGCGTGTTCACGGCCTCAGTTCGCGCGCGCGACAACAATTTTGCGTTCTCCGCAGCAACGACCACGGTCGTGCGTCCCGGCAACGCGCCACCGACTGCAGCAATCACCTCACCGGCCACGAGCTATTTGTTCAACGTGGGGGACGTCATCACGCTCGCGGCAACCGCAAGCGATACGGAGGACGGCGCGTTGCCCGCCAGCGCGCTTTTATGGCGCGTGCTGCTGCATCACGACGCCCACACGCATCCGCTGCTGGCTCCCACCATCGGCAACAACATCACATTCACAGCTCCTGCCCCGGAAGACCTTGCCGCCGCGATTACGAGCTACCTGGAAATAATCCTGACCGCAACCGATAGCGGCGGTGCCAGCACCGTGATTTCGCAAAGCGTGATGCCGCGCAAAGTCTCGTTGACCTTTGCGACGCTGCCACAGCCGGCCGCGAGTGGAGCGCGAATTCGAGTTAATGGCGGCACGCCGCTCGTCGCGGGCTCAACGGTGACGGCGTGGGCGGGGTGGCCGTTGCCAGTGGCCGTGAGCGATCAGAATCGCGGCACGGGTGGATTGCGCTTTTCCAGCTGGTCGGATGGCGCCGCCCGCTCACATAACTACGTGGTTCCGAATGGAAATGCCACGCTGACGGCTACCTTCACAGCGGGCAGTTTCGTGCCGAGTCTCGACATCGATAATGACGGGAATTTTGATGCGGCGACCGATGCAGTTTTGCTGCTGCGGTATCTGTTCGGAATGCGCGATACCGCGCTGACGAACACGGCTGTCGGTATCAACGCCGAGCGAAATGCGACGACCATTGCAAGCTACGTTGCGGCCCTCGGAAATGCGCTCGATGTTGATGGCGACTCCGCTGTCAAGCCGACCACTGACGGGTTATTGGTACTGCGATATTTGCTCGGGCTGCGCGGAGCCGCGCTAATCAGTGGCGTGAAAGCGACCAATGCAAATGCAACGACGATTGAAAATTACTTGTCTACGTTGCTGCCCTGACGCGCTACTCGCTCATGGTTGCGGCACGCAGAAGTTCACGCCCTCGCCATCCCAGCCTAATGCGACAAATGAGTCGTAAATGCTCTGACTTGTGGTGAAGCGATGGTTCGGATCGTCGGGGAATTTTGCGGCGCCACGGAATAGTCGATATACCGGTATCTGACCGCTGCCACATGAGCCACCCGGCCCCGACACGATCGGCAAAAAGGCCCAGGAATCGACGCCTTCATTAAAGGGCAAACGAGGCGCGGCTGCATTGCTCGGGTTGAGCGCAATGAGCGCGCTTTTGTCGCTATCGAGCAGCGTGTAGAAATGGCTGCCGCGTGAGGCGTGAACGGCGATCTGATCAAAGTAGAAGCGCGAAATGGCTTTGCTGTTTGCGACCTGCGTCGCGTAGACCGGAAAGCTCAGACCCGTGCGCTGAAAGTCTGAGATCTTGTCCAGTGCAGTCTTGTCGTCATCGCGCGAAGTGATGAAAAAGTAGTTGAGCGGCGCATACAGATACTCCACCATCGTCTTCACGTTGCCAGTGCTGGCAACGCCAGTGCCAGCCAGGTTAACGGACACCGCGGCCGTGCTTGCGTTATGGCTGATCGTCAGCACCTTGCCTTGTGCGCCGGCGGCTGTTGGCGCGAATCGTAAAAGAATCGTGCAGCTTCCGCCCGCTGCCACGGGCGTGCCCACGACGCAGCTGCCGCCAATCACGGGGAACACAGCTCCCGTGTCCGACAGCGCAGTAATCGCGAGCGGCGCACCACCCACACTGTTGACGGTGACCGGCAAACCGCCCGAATACGAACCGGCAGCGACGGCACCAAAGTTAAGCGATAGCGGCGTCACCTGAATTCCCGGCACCGCTGCTGCCTCGCCGGTGCCGAATAGCGCTACGGTGCTAGTTACTCCTACTGCGTTGTGCGTCACTGTGACGGTTCCGCTGCGTGCGCCCGTCGATGCGGGTGAGAAGCCTACCGACACGTTGCAACTCGCTCCGACCGCTATGGTGCCGCAGCTACTTACCAGTGAGAACTCAGAGTTACTGCTGGCAACCGAGGTGACAACGAGATTAGCGGTGCCGGTGTTGCTGATGGCGAATGATTGTGAGGCTGCGGTGTTTCCGACGACGGTGGAGGCGAAGGTAAGCGAAGCGGGCGAGACTTGGGCAACAGGCGCGCCGGCAGCCGCTGACGGATTGCCGATGTAGGCGGCGAGATTTTGAATTTGTGTTGACGTCAACTTGAGCGGGTTACTCAAAAAGGCCATTTGCGTGATGCTGCTGATGGCAAAACCAATCGCACCGGGATCATCGGCTCCCTTGAGAATCCGGTTCTGATTGTTGAGCGGATTGACCGTGTGGCAGGAGGCATCGCTGCAACTCTTCTGCCCGGCGACTGCGGGCGTTGTGTAAACGGTCTTTCCCGCTATCGCGTCTTGTGCACTCACCTTGACGGCGCTAAAGCTTGCGCACAGAACTACCGCCAGAGCGGTGACGCTACGAAAGTACAAATGCGCTAGCGTCATTCAAAAAATCTCATTGCTAACGATGGCGTGGGGTGAACTCAATGGTCTGCATTCAGTTCACCCAACGGGCGACTGGTTTGCAGTGTCAGCCTAGCTCATGAATCCCATATCAAATCCAGCCGGATGCGCGGTGGCAAGCGTCGGGAATACGCCTGTCGGCCCGGTCAGATCTGCCACCGGTACACCGAACCATTTGGCAACGGTGGCGACCACTGCGTCGCTCGATGTTGTCGGCAACAATTCGCCACGCGACAAGGCATGATTGAGCTTGTTCGGACCAATGCGATCTGTCCCGGAATAAGGCGAGGGCGGCAGGCCAATGCGCGGAACCGCCCCAGCGGTGCTGTCCAGACTCATGTAGGTTGGCGTAGCTGCGGGAACCGAAGTTACGTTGTGATCCTGACCGTAAATCTTGCCGCCTTTGACTGCACCGCCCACCACGAAGTGATGCGCGCCCCACCCGTGATCGCAACCCGCCCCGTTCGAGTCGAGTGTGCGGCCGAATTCGGACATGGTGAATAAGGTGACATGGTCGCGCGCGGTTTCGCCCGCCGCGCCGCCAACGACGGCGACGTTGCCCATCGCCGTCCAGAAGGCGTTGATCGCTTTACTAATCTGCCCGTTGTACTTCGGGTTGTTGACCCAGAATTCTGTGCCGTGCGTGTCAAAGCCGCCGATGCTGACAAAGAAAATCTGCCGCTTGAGCGCGGAACCACCCGCGCCAAGCTGGCTGCTGGCGCGAATCATCGCGGCGACCATGCGCAGTTCCGATGCAAGATAGTTTGAAGCGATGACGGGCGCAAATGGCGCAACGATTTCCTCAGTCGGCGGGCTATTCAGAAATGCCTGCGCAATCACAGCCTGAGTGTCAATCGACTGGCGCATGGTTTGCCGCCACTGATCGCTGTAGACAGAACTGGCTTCGCTGGTCGTGTTCATGCGCGACAGGAAGGCACCTTTAAGTGTCGTGTTGCCGTTGTAACCGCCGCTCAGGCCAATCGGGCCACCAGAGACGCAGTACGGTGACGTTGGATTGGCGGTGATGAACGTGCTGCCGGTGTTGCATGTAACAGTTCCAACGGGTGACCAGATCGGAGTGGTTGTTGCCGTCTGCAGGCGTCCAATCGTGCCCGTACCGATTTGGTAGGCAATGGCCGTCGGATCGGGATTGAGTGGCGTCAGCATGAAGGTATTACTTCCATCCACCGAGATTTGCGTGGCGACCTGCGCGCCGCTGTTGAGTGTGGTGATGGCGGGGTTGTTGGCAATACGGCCGCCGCTACCCGAAGACGGGTTGGTGATATTCGCAGTTCCGCTCATCCAGCTTTTTTGCTGGTCATCGTGCGAATACAGATTCCGTGGTGTCGCCGGTTTTGATGCTGACGGGCCATACCATTGTGCACGGGTCATCGGTGCGATCAGCGGCCCGACGTTGGCGATCACCGCCAGCTTGCCGCTGTCGTAGATCGATTTCAATTCGGCGTAGTTTGGATGCAGCGCAAACTGGCGGCCATAGGTGTTGGTTGTCCAGCCGCCGGTTGCCGGGGCCGCAGCACCAGTGAGGCTGTTGACAGTCGTTGCCGGCAAGGCCGTTGCTGCGAGTTGTGCGCGCGTGAACGCCAGATTGCCTGAACCTGCTGCTTGCGTCGAGGGATCGCCGCCCGGATTAGTGGCGCTGAAGTTTGAGCGGTCATGGGCATAACGATCAAATTCAGTCGTGGTCGCCGCCGTTGCCGTGCCTGTTGCGTCACCATCCTGATACGGAATCAGCACATTGGAATTGTCTTGCCCGCCGTAGAAAAACACGCACACGATGGCTTTGTAGTCGCTGCCGACCTGCGTCGTGCCAATGCCGCCGGCAGCGAGCGCCACGTTGCTAAGTGCATCGAGGGTCGGCAAGGCGCCCGCAACAGCGGCGCTGCCAACGGTCTTAAGAAAGTCGCGCCGTTGTTTGAATGATTTGAAGTTCATGATCGTGCCGCCTATCGTTGAATCTGAAATTCAGGGGTGTGCACGGCGAGCCACAACGCACCTTTGACGCGGTCGCGCTTTACGCCCTGCCACGTCGTCACGGCGCTGTTGTAGGTGCTAATCTGGGCGGCAGACGGCGGGCTGCCGAGCAGCACTGGGGCGGCGGTCGCCGGATAAGCGGTGTTAAGCGCAGAAACCAGGCTGGCTTTGTTGGCAGCATTCAGGGAGCCGCCCAACAACACCAGATTCAGGTAATCGAATATGGCATTGCTGTCGGCGGAGAGACTGTATAGCTCGGAAAGGTCTCCGAACAAACAGTGTTCGCGCGATGCCGTCGTCGGATTGGTGCTGCTGACGACACTAGTGTTGCAACCGTAGCGACCGATGAGATTGGTGTTGAACGCGTTACCGTTGCTGCTGTCACTGAACGCGACGATATTGCCCAGATAATTTTGCGTTGACGCTATTGCCGTAGTGGTGGTGATTTCGAACTCCGGGCCGATGGCGCCGCCAGCAGAAACCGGTCCTGGCGGTGCAAAGTCCGGATGGAAATAATTGAACACCGTCGGCGATTGCAGCGGACCCTGGCTGATGCCGGAGTCGACGTCGTCCAGACCATATTGCAACTGATAGCGTCCCGAAGCCGATTTCGCGCCAAACGCCCGGAATATTGCGGACAGGCGCAGGATGGGCTCCTTGAGTTTGCCGAAATTCATGGGTGCACTAGCACTCGCTTGCGTCGCCTCGCTGTCAAGCAGAATAGCTCGCAGCACCGCCTGCATATCGCCGCGAACGCCTGAGCCATTGTTGTTGAACACGGCAGAAACGCGGCTCACATAGGCGGGGCTCGGGGTGGATGTCACGAATGAGCGAATGAGACGCTTGCTAATGAACGGGCCGACGCTGGGATGACAAAAAATATTGTCAATCGCCTTGTTGATCACGTCGTAGGCTTGCGTCGCATTCACTTTGGTGCGGGTCGTCACGCCTGAGCCAACCGTATTGATCACCGGCAGCAAACCTGGCGTTGCGCTTGCCGGCGAGGCCAGCGCAGCGGCACTCGTACACGCGCTAACCGGGCTGGCGTCGGTGTAGATCAATAACTGTTTGGACAATGCACTGTGGCGACCAGGATACGGAATCATCGGTCGCTTCCATCCGGCAATCACCGGTGGAAAAAGCTCTCCCTGAGCATTAGCAGGAAGATCAGAACGATCTGGCGACCAATTCCAGTCGGGGTGTGTGGCACCGTATCCATCGGCGCAGTTCACGCGGCTGATGCCATAGCCCGGATCGCCCGTTTTGCAATACGGATCGTCATAGGACAAGCCGGTAAACACTTTGGCGAAACCCTTCACCGTGTTTTCGTCGTACGTCGGAACGGGTTGTCCGCTCACGAGCAATTTTTCCCCATCTGGCCCCAGCATGAAGAGGCCAACGCCGAACAGTTGCAGTACCTCGCGCGCAAAGTTTTCGTTCGGGTTGGAATTTCCGCCGTCATTTCTCAAGTGACTGAGATATCGCCCCATGGCGGGAGACAAAGCCACTGTGTAGAGGATGTCGCGGTAGTTGCCGAAACCGTTGTCTGCGAGCAGATCAAGATACCCAGCCAGTTCGAACGGGTTGTCAGAGTCGCCATACGATGAAACGACGAGCAATTCCGACAGAGCAAACGCCATGCGCTGACGCAGTTGATCCGGACCCGCGATGGCCTGTGCCCAGAACGATTCGCGGCTCATCTCGTCGTAAAACGAAGCGCCCACGGCGTCGTATTCAGTCTTGCGCGCGGTCACGTACTGGGTGTGAGTTTGTGGCCGCGCCAACGCCGCTTGCGCGTTAAACCACTGCCCGGCACGCGCGGCTTGATCCGCTCCCGGCAGCGCAAGAAACCCGGCCACATCAGCGCGACTCGGGCCGAACGTCGATTGAATCAGGAAGCGCGAAGCTTCAAACTGGGCGGCAGTGGGCGGGCTCACAACCAGTGGTGTGCAGCCCGCGTCAACGAATGATTTGAGCAATGGCAGCGTGTTTCGTGTGCCGTAAGCGCCTGCCTTGCCATCGGGCAACCAGTTGGCGCTGGTAAAGCCAAATACGTTGCGCGCAATGATCGCTGCATCATCGGCGTCGAATACGCCATTGCCGTTGATATCGAGCTTGTCGATGTTGCTGCTGATGCTGGTTTCAACGGTGGTCGAGTTCGCCGCCGTGCCAGCTACCAGTGCCGTGCCGCGCAAGCCTCGGGCGTAGCGAACCAGCAATACCCCATCACGCAGAGAATCAGCAGTGGCGTTTCCCGCAACGTTGAACGGGCAGGCGGCGTGCGCTGAAGTCAGTGTCAACAGGGCGCATGCCGCAGAAAACAGAGGCAAAAACTTCATTGGCATATCCCTTTGTTTCGAATGAAAACTTATTGAGAAGTTTATGGCATTGTCATTAATCTGCCAATAGGGCAGGCAAGCTTTCCACGGCTCGTTGCATATTCAGACTGAGTCAGGCAACGGATGTCTCGCGACGCCGTGACTCAACAGCTTTTCGCTGAAAAGCTCACTAAAAATGGGCTAGAAGCGAAATTTGCCATGTATCGACTATATGACAAAACGCTACCTATCCCATTATCAATATGGGTTACATGAAAAAGCTGTTATGCCGGTTCATCGTAAATATCAGTCACCCGAGCGGCAAATTCGCCGCGTCGCAGCTTCACTCTAACGGCCGAATTGGTCGGCAGTTTTGCGGCATCCGACGCTGTGCGTCCGTCCGGCGCGAACACCACGGCATAACCGCGGTCCAGCACGTGTTGCGGGTTGAGCAAATCAAGCGCCTGGCGGGCCTGCGCCACCCGGCTCAACTGGGCGCTGAGCGCGTTCGCCATCAGCGTGTTCATGCTCACGCCAGCTCTGTCCACGCGAACCGATGCCGCCGGTGGTCGTTGTATCTGCAAC
>JAYWAQ010000628.1:0-9372 GCA_043782305.1 Burkholderiales bacterium | reverse complement strand
CTGCCCTTTGGGAAACCGGTCCGCCAAAGCGCCAGCCACTGGTGCGAGAACAACGTAGAAAACCGCAAACACCGAAACCAGCGCCGCCTGTTGCCATTCGGGAGCACCTTTGTTTCGTAGAAGTTCCACGGCAACAACAAACAGGGCGTTGTCCGCCAGCGAGCTGAAGAACTGCGCCTTCATCACTTCGTAAAACCCGCGCTGCATCGGCTGCGTAACTCCTGAGCTGAAAATGAATGGCAAATTGCACCGTTCGGCGCATGCGTTGCACATGCGGCGTGTTCGGTCAGACCGCGCGGTCACGGCAAACCCCATCGGGTGCCGAGCTGATTGAGAATGGCTAAAGCACCTGTTTCAGCTCACACCTTTCAAGTGGCTGGTCGCTTTTAGTGATTTGCGGCGGCCACCCGTTGAGGGGCACCGATGGCCATCGTTGATTCGAGCGGCTGATTGGAGGCCTCCAGATTACCCACATTCCGCATCGTCTTTATGCGCAACGCTTCGCGATCATCGCGCTCTTCCTCAAGACGCTTTTTCTTGCGCAATTGCCGACGATAAGCCTCGGAATCCAGCACGGCTGTAAACGGCTCGTCAACACGATTGGCTTCGGCATAGACGCGTGCGGCTCGACCCATCGCAGCTCTTGCGTCGGGCTCCATCATGCGCTCCATGGCGTCGTGCAGGCAGCGAACATCGCTGCCCCGAACAATCAGGCCCGTCACGCCGTCGAGCATCAATTCAGCGGGCCCGCCAATGTCCGTGACGATCACCGGCAGTCCGGAAGCCTGGGCCTCCAGCGGTGCGTTACCCCAGGTATCGGTGGTGCTCGGAAATACTTTGACGTCGCATGATGCCAGCGCGGCTGCAAGGCGGTCACCGTGAAGATAGCCGGTAAACGTCGTTGGCAGTCCCGCGAGTTGCTCGGCCAGGGCCTCCCGATAGGGTCCGTCACCGATGATCACAAGGTGTGCGTTGGGCGTAGTTTCGTGAAGTTTCTTGAAAGCCTGCGCGAGGATATGCAGATTTTTTTCGATGGCTACCCGGCCCACATAAACAAACTTAATGGCATTGGCAGCAACATCAAAATCCAGCCAGAAACCATCCACACGTTTGTCTGGATGAAACCGGTCGACATCAACCCAACGGTCGAGAATCAGCAGTTTCCGGTTACGCAAGCCCCGCTTGTGCAGGTGTTTGGCGACAAACTGCGACGGCACCAACATTTCGTCGACCGAGTGGTAGAACATGAGCATGTACTTCCATGCCATCGCTTCAAGGCTCACATCCTTGGTGTAGTTTTCCACATACTCCGGAAAACTGGTGTGATAAGTCGCTGCCGTTTCGATCTGTAGTAGCTTGGCGGCCACCAGCCCGGCCAGGCCCACGACGCCGGGCGTGCTGATCTGCATTTTTGTGAAACCGGACTCCTGCAGGTACTTGAGCATGTCGAGCAACGGCGGAAAGCAAATCTGCAAGCCGTCGTACTGCGGGAAGCCCAGGTCGGCGACCGCGCGAAACATCTTGAGCTTTCCAGCGGCAACGAAAGCAACCGTGTCTGGATCTTTTGCGAGACGCTCAAAATCGCTGTCAGCGACACAGGTGACAACGGTGAAATCAATGTCGCGACGAATCGATTCGCGGATCATTCGTTTAATGCTGTTTGATACGCCGTTCACTTCGAAGAACGTGTCGGTGACCAGCACGACTTTCTGCGACTCGCGTACCTTGAATGCGCGACGCACATCGCGCGCTATCTGACAGTCCGCACTTTGCGCCATGAACGCCACGAGGTAGGGCAAAGAGACGAAGAGATTGGATGAGACCAGCGCCACCGACTCCTTGATTGCGCTCACGATGTTGAGTGATTCGGTACGACGCAGATTGCGCACATAGTGCGCAAAAATCCGGTTCACCAGCGTGGTTATGACCAAAAAAATACGATCATCCATCGTCGCCGCAACGTTGACCTTGTCCCGGAAGTCGCAATCGGCAAGCATGTCGTAGACCTCGGTCTCCAACACCGCTTCGAACGGCTTGCCTCCGTGGCTGCGTGACCACGTCTGCTTAAAGCGGAACAGACCGTGCCGCAGTTGAAATGACAGCTTGTCGATCAGGCTCTGGTTGTCTGCGTCGAAAACCAGCTTCAGTAGTGACTGCATGGATCCACCCACTGACACCGCCTTTTGCGATGCAAGTGTGTTGCGGGAGTCACCCCCCTCATACAGCAGCTTGAGAATGGAATGGGCAATCGTGACCGGGCCGCCGTGTACGCCATCGGGTCGGCTTTGGCGCGCACGGATCGAATCCACCATCGCATTGGCCGATAACGCAGTTGTGTTGCCCAACTGAAACTCGGTCCAGGTCGTACCCGGATTGATACCGGCATGGTCATCCGAACCGCCCACTACCGACTTGAGCCACGGCGTCGGCCCCTTGGGCTCAATCCCGTGCTGATTGGCGAGTCGCTCAATGATGCTGCGATCAAGGCCCTGCACGATTTCCCAAGTCAGGTCGTTGAGCACGCGGGTTCGAGCACCGTTGCGCACTTCAATGCAGTTACAGAGCAGCAATGCCTTTTCAATGTGTGCGACGCTCAATGAACCTTCTCGCCCGTAGGGACGATTCTGCGTGCTCATCAACGGATGCGTCATGAAATACACGAGTTTGTTTCCGGCGTGATTGGGCGTCCGCTCGGCCGCTATTTGCGCATCGACATATGCGACCATTTCGTAGACATTTGCGCGCAGCCGATCAACCTCGGCAAACTGCGACTCGGTCATGTTGCCGACCGTGATGTGGATGTTGCAGCCGTCTTCCGGGAAGGTGGTGGTAATCTCGGAACTGATGAAAACATCCTTGAAACCGCGATCAAGCATCTCGCGCACGCCGTCAATGGAATTATGATCCGTGAGTGTTACGAGTGACATGCCTCGCTTTTTGAGCATGTGATAGAGCTTGATCGGATCAGAGTACGATTCCGGGATCGAGAAACTGTTTGCGGCGTAATAGTCGGTCACATTCGAGGCGTACGAATGAAGGTGGAAGTCCACGCGTTCGACGCGACTGTTTGCGATCACGCTTGTGCGTATGTCTTGTTGCATCGTCAATCCCCGGTTGTGTCATCCGCCACACTGGCAAGTTTCTTTTTGGGAACGCGGGTTGCTACGACACAACCCAAGCCTGTGCCGCATGCTTGTCCCCAAGCTGTAATAGAACAAACGACTGTGACCGTACGATGTCGGATCAATGGCGATTTCGCGTCTGCAAAGTCGCCCAAAATTCATCGTTCTGTCATGGTTGAGCGCTACAACCACTACACAATCTTTCGCTAATTGAACGCAAGAACACAGGAGAGTCGATGATGAGTGGATTCATGGAACAACTTCGGGAGCAGCGTTGGGACGATCACCGCTACTACCACCACAGTCGCATCAATCAGAGCCTGCATCTGGTGAGCGCCATTAGCTTTGTCGTCGGGTATGTGCTGCTCTTTTACGCACCCGCGATGGCGGCTCTGGTGTGCTGGCTGGTTGGCATGGTGTCACGACAATCGGGGCATTTCTTCTTCGAGCCAAAGGGCTATGACGAAGTCAATCACGCAACACACGAACACAAGGAAGACATCAAGGTCGGTTACAACCTGAAGCGAAAGATTGTGTTGATGATCATCTGGGCGGCATCGCCTGTCGTGCTTTGGTTCGACCCGACATTTTTTGGCGTCTTTGCCAAGCCCGCGAATACGATCGAATTTGTCAATAACGTCGGCATGTTGTGGCTTGCCATTGGCGTCGGTGGATTGCTGTTCCGCACCATCCACCTGTTCTTCATCCGTGACATCGAGACCGGTGTAGTGTGGTTCACCAAAATCCTGACTGACCCGTTTCACGACATCATGCTCTATTGCCGCGCTCCGCTTCACCTGATGCGCGGCGAGTTAATCGACCCGAATGTGGCGAAGCGCTAGGCGCTGCGAGGCTCGACGGCAGTTCGAATTTGCAGCCCGCGCGGGCTGCGCTGATATCTGCTCAAAATCGGCGCGAGATCAACTCTTTGACGATACTTCGCCGGATATCCTTATTCGTCACGTTGGGACTCAACCACCACCAGCCATCGCGCTGCATCGCTTTGGTCGCGGCGACGAAGCGATCCATGACGACTGCGAATTCCTGTTCGGTGTAGTTGAGACTGAAAATCAATCGGCCTGTACCCACCCAGCTAAGCGCCAACCCTTCGGCACGGAGGTAATACTGCAGCATCCAGTTGTAGCGACTGGGCTGGGCGTAGAGCACTGTCCAGATCGACGAGAGATTAGCCATTTGCACGGGCAAGTTTTCGCTTTGCAAACGACGATTGAACTCGGCCGCACGACGCGCCCAGACTTGATCCACATTCGCATAAATCGTCAGCGCTTCCGGTGTGTGGATGTAGTCAAGAAAGGCGTCCATCGCGCCCATCACGTAAGGGTGGGTGTTGAATGTGCCGCGTGCGAAACAGATGTCGGCCGGGCGGTCGTCGCGAAAGCGCTTCATCCATTCGCGCTTGCCGCACACGGCGCCGACCGGCAGACCCCCGCCCAAAGTTTTGCCGTAGGTCACCATGTCGGCGCGCACGCCAAAGTACTCCTGGGCTCCGCCACGGGCGATTCGAAATCCAACAAAGACCTCATCAAAAATCAACGCGATTCCGCGTGCCGTGCACACCTCGCGCAACTCTTTGAGCCACGCGGTGTATGCAGCACGATCAAACCCGGCCCGTCGCGAACTGTCGAGCAACGACGAATCACCGGGCGCTCCAACATTGGGATGCAAGGCCTGAAGCGGATTCACAAGCACACAGGCAATGTCCCGCCGCGTCGCCAGCACTTTCAACGCGGCTGCGTCCATATCTTTCAGCGTGTAAGTATTCTTCGCCGCAACCGGATTGCCGACACCGGGTTGCACATCACCCCACCAGCCGTGATATGCCCCGCAAAACCGTACGAGATGGGTGCGCTTCGAGTGATACTGCGCGAGACGCACTGCCTGCATGACCGCTTCGGTACCGGACATGTGAAAGGAGACTTCGTCCAGTCCGGAGATCGCCTTCAGTCGCGCCACATTTTTGGCCATTACCGGGTGATATGCACCGAGTACGGGTCCCAGTGCCTGTACTTGCGCGGCGCCTTGTTCAATACACTGTTTGTAAAAGTCGTAGCCAAATACGTTCACACCATACGAACCAGTCAGGTCGAAGAACTGATTGCCGTCAAGGTCCGTGACGAGCACGCCTTCCGACTGGTTCAAGAAGACGCCTCCTTTGAGATTGGCGCGAACGTATCGGCTGAACTGAAACGGAACTCGGTAGTGCGAGGTGAACTGCAAATCAGACACGCTGTCGGCAACCTCGGCTGTCATTCGTGCGCTCTTGGCAAAACGCGATTCGTACAGCGCGCTAAGCCGTGTGAAAGCTGCACGGCGGATGGCCACAATATCATCGGGCGCGGCATCTACCTTGAAAAAATTGGCATCGTCGTACTCATAGTAGGGCACCCATTTCGCAAACTGACGCGACATTTTTGCGTGTCCAGTCAGCGAGCGATGCTTGGCCAAAGACAACTGAATCCGGGCTGTGAGTTTCGGCAGTGCCGCAAGCGGAATCGCGGCAGTCAAGGCGACGAGTGTCAAAGTGTTCATCAAAGATTCCATAGTTACTCCTAAGCCGATGTATAGCGGAGCCAGATGAAATGCTTGTGACACTGCGTAACCTTTTTCAACAACTCATGAATCAGGAACGGTTGAATTTCTTGCTGACCAATCGGATTCCAAGGCGTGCGCTGACGATCTTCATGGGTTGGTTAAGCAAGATTGAAAATCCCTTTGTTCGCGACCTCTGCATCGGTATCTGGCGGCGCTTTGCTGATATCCGTCTTGACGAAGCCAAAAAAACAAGCTTCACCAGCTTGCATGACTGCTTCATCCGCGAGTTAAAGCCAGGGCTCAGGCCCGTCGATCCTGATGCGCAGATTCTGACCAGCCCGTGCGACGGAATTGTGGGTGCATGCGGTGCCATCAACGGCGTTCAGGTGTTTCAAGCCAAGGGGTTTCCGTATACCTTGATTGACCTGATTGGCGACGCCGATGTGGTGGAGCGCTACCGTGATGGAAGCTACGTGACCATTCGCATTACTTCGAGCATGTATCACCGCTTTCATGCGCCGCTTGATTGCCGGGTGCAACAGGTGAACTACATCTCAGGCGACACCTGGAACGTCAATCCCATTGCGCTCAAGCGCGTGGAAAACCTGTTTTGCAAAAACGAGCGCGCTGTTGTTCATGCCATGCACACCAAAAGCGGTGAGGAAGTTTTGCTAGTCGCCGTCGCCGCAGTGTTGGTTGCGAGTATTCGACTGCACTTTCTCGACGTGTTGTTGCACTTGCGCTTTCGCGGACCGAATCTGATGCGTTGTGATGCGTCGTTTGCAAAGGGCGAGGAAATGGGCTGGTTTCAGCACGGGTCAACGATCATCGTGTTCGCGCCCAAGGGATTTTCCGTGTGCGACAGCATTGCGGACGGTACGCCGCTCTTGATGGGGCAGCCGCTGATGCGGCTACCTGACTGATGGACGTCGCCTCAAATCCGAAAGAACGCGCGCAAACTGCGCCCGAGGAAATTGCCAACAGTTTGAGCCACGGCCTGATGCTTGTAGCTGCCCTAGTTGCTGCGCCGTTCCTGTTTGTCGTTCGTTCAGGTCATGAGTTGCGCGTGACAGAGATGATCGGGTACGCCGTATTCGCCACAACGATGGCGCTTTTGTATCTGACGTCGACGGTCTATCACGCGCTCCCCGACGGATCGTCCAAGCGCATCTTTTTGCGACTCGATCTCGCTGCTATCTACCTGTTCATTGCGGGTAGCTACACCCCCTTTGCGATGGCTGCAATGAGCGCACTGGATGACTCGACTGACCCATCGGCGTGGGCGCGACTGGGTGGCGTTTGGGCGCTTGCCATTACGGGTGCGTCGCTGAAAGTATTTGCGCGGCTCTCGCACCGTGTGCTCTCGACTGGACTCTATCTGGTCATGGGATGGGCAGTGCTGATTGCCGCCCTACCGCTGATTGAACGTGTCCCCGCAGCTAGCGTCTTCTGGCTTGTGTTGGGCGGAATCGCCTATTCCGTGGGCGTGATCTTTTTCGTCCTCGACTCGCGGCTGCGATTTGCCCACGCCGTATGGCACGGATTCGTAGCAGCAGGCACCAGTTGTCATTTTGTGGCCGTGCTGAGTTACGCCGCGTAACGATAGCCGTCGAGTTCCGGTGGAACCGGGGCTCCACCGGAACTCATGCAGCATCCGTGAGCTACTTCTTCTGCTTCTTCGGGCGACCCGTTTTAACCGGATCAAGCTGGTTTAACTCCATCAGCTGCGTCGCGGGCGCGAGCGAGGCGAAGTGGCGTAGCGCTGCGCGCACGACTTCGCTCTTCTTGGTGCTGTCGCGGCCTGACTTGATGGCGTCAGCCTTGCACTTTTTAAGCAGCTCCTGATCGGCCGTGGTCATGGTGAAGCTGTCGCGCATGATGGGTGACACGGCTTTGGGCGTGCTGACGGGCTTCGTCGTGACTGCCTTCACCGCCGGTTTGGCAACTACTTTACTGGCGATCACGGCCTTGACCGCAGGCTTGCGACTAACGGTTTTCGCAGCAGGTTTGGTAGAGGCCTTTACCGTGACTGTAGTGACGGGCTTTGCGAGCTTTACGGTTGAGTTCATGTTGGATGGTTGAGATTGATTAAACGATAATATTGTATTACTGTTAATTTGCATCTGTAAAGCCCCTGACCATCATCGGGGTTCCCTAAGAATGCAAGCGGCACCCGCAGGTGCCGCCGAATTGTGCAGAAAGACCCACGCTACGCTAGCCGAATTTGCGCAAGCTCAGCCGTTAATATTCAACGGTCGCACCTGCGCGATCCTTGTAATTCGCTCGAATCCGCGGATCGAGCGTCGCCTGCACTTTGCTGTGCAGCAATGAGCTCCAGTCGCCCGAATGCTGGAAATCATTCATGATGTCGATCCAGCCATTGATCTCGTCAACGGTGTGCAAGCCGGTTGATTCGCCGCCAGCGGGAATCGAGATCACGCGAGCTAGCGCCTGAATATCCACGTTTTACGCCCACAGAAAATTGTTGAGGTGGGTACTGCTCGCCGATGAAGAGCGTGCAGTTTTTCCGAGAGCTCTAGGTTGTCCGGGTTGGAGACTTTCTCGGGATTCGCAACATTGCCAAGCGCGTCCTCCGCGATGTCTTCGCCTTTCAGCAGGGTTTTCGTTTGCACAGGTACCCAATCACTGCTCATCGCGGTGCCGTCCAGATCCCTTTGTCCGCCCGCCGGATTGTGCGCGAACACACCGCCTGCGCTGAACGCTTTGTCGGCTGCGATGTTGGTCGAATCACGCCATGCCGCGTTGCCGCGCATCATCGAGCTCTGGATGTTTTGTAGTGCGGAATAGGCGATCTTTTCTTTGGCGTTGACCGTCGTGCTCTCAAGCTTCGTGAAGCCTATGCTTCCGCTCTTCAGATTGGCGCAGCGATGCGTTTCGAGGAATACCGCGGCTTTGTCCATGCCCGGTTTGAGCTTGATCCAGTTGACGCCACCATCAACGATGACCTTGGTGAAGCTCGCGTCCACCGGTCAGTTTTGGTAGCGGTCAGAATGTCTGCAGCGGTTAGCGAATTAGCTAGTGCTTCGATCTCTGCGCTGGTCGCGCTGCCGAGCTTAATCCAGCCCAAACTTGCGCCAGCCGCAGCCGGATCGACCGAAAACCCAGCGCCGAGTTTGACGATGTAGAGCGTGCCGGAGGATAAATCCTTTTCACGGTCCGGTACGAACGTGACCAGCCCGCCGTTTGTATCGTCGTCACCCATCTGTACGGTGCTGTTTTCGGGCATCACTTGTACCAATTCATGCGAGATACGGCCCATGCAGTAGTGCTTTTTGATCGTTCCAGTGCCATAAGGATTCACTGTAACTTCCGGCGGATGACCGTAATGGTGGGGATTGGCTTTCGTCTCATCGCCAAGCACGTTCCTGCTAAAGGTTTCAAAGAAGGAGCCGCTGCTGAGAAACGGTGCGTCCGGCTCATACTCTTCGCGCGACAAATGGGTGTTCCACGGTGACAAGCTTGCGCGGCAGGTGATCCACAGACATGCACGGCGGACGTATCGACGTTGTTATGCTTCACAAGCGAGAGTTTGCTGGTCCTCTGATCCTCGTCGAGCGCTCCGCTATTGTGCGGTACGAGCACCCAAAAAATGCTGCGCGTAACGTGGCACCATGCGCTCGATGGGCAGGAGAACGAAGAAGTCTGCGCTGTCAAATTCCGGATCCCAGGCGGGCTC
>JAYWAQ010000627.1:0-3396 GCA_043782305.1 Burkholderiales bacterium | reverse complement strand
GGAATGCGCCGCTTGTTTTGTCCGATTTTCTGGTGTTGGGCGATCCTGTTTCGTCGCCCAGTGAGTTCAGCGTCGCGGCGACCAATTGCACGATCGGCATGACGCTGGAACCGTCGGCCCATTGCACATTGATCATCAATTTCTCACCGACTTCAGTGGGCAGCAAAAAGGGAACGCTTACCTTCAGTCACAACGCATCTTCGGGCTTGACCTCGATCAGTTTGACCAGTGTGGCGACGGCCGCCGCAACGACGGCACCGCCGACACGGACCATGGTCGAATATCGCTATGCGCCGCTGAACTACTATTTCATCACCTCGCGTGATGCGGAAAAAGCTGCGTTGGATGCGATTCCCGATTTTCAGCGCACAGGCGAGAGCTTCCTCGTATACAGTGCGCAGCAGGGCAGCATGCGCGCCATTACGCGCTTCTATTTCGACGAGGCACGAGCAGGTATGCACAGCAGTCACTTCTACACGCTACTTGATAGCGATCTGGTGTTGCTTGCCGATCAGAACCCGACGCGAAGCACCGCACCCAACATGGCGCAAAACGAAGGTGTTGATTCGTTTGCGATTGCTCCACTGGTGTCCGGCGTCGGTGGTCGCTGCGCGACGGGATTGCTGCCGGTGTATCGTGTGTTCAGAGGCAATGCGCGTTTCCCAAATGACCCTAACCATCGCTTCACTACGAGCCGACCAACATACGACAGTGCCGTCGCGGCTGGCTGGGACGGCGAAGGTGTAAATTTCTGCGTACCAGCGCAATAGGATTGAATATGAAAACCATAAAAATTGATAACGCTACACGCGTCAAACGCGCGAATCGCGTGCTCACGTGCGCGCGCATCGCTGGTGTGACGGCCACACTCTGTGTTGTCGCCAGCACCTCGGCTGGGGCCGTAGAAGTTGGAGCCCCTGCCCCGAGCTACTCCTTACCCGGCACCACGGGAACCGTAGAATCAGCTGGCTTGAAGGGCAAGCTCGTTTACGTCGATTTTTGGGCGTCCTGGTGCGTCCCCTGCAAGCAGTCATTCCCGTGGATGAACGAGATGCAGGCGAAATACGGCGAGCGAGGACTGTACGTGCTGGGTATCAACGTTGACGCGAAGAAAACCGACGCCGACAAGTTTTTGGCAACGGTACCTGCGAAGTTTCAGGTCGCCTACGATGCGGTTGGCACGACGCCAAAGCAGTTTGCGGTGAAAGCGATGCCGACCTCGTACCTGGTTGACGGCGACGGCAAGGTTGTTTATGTCCATTCGGGTTTTCGCGAGAGCGATCAAAACGCGCTTGAGTCAGCTATCGTCGCTGCGCTCGACAACTTGAAAAAAAGGTAAGTGCATCATGAAATCAAATCTTGGTTATTTACGCCTGTTGCGAGGCCTGTTACTGGTGGGCGTCGTCACTTCGGTGTTCACCGGATGCGCCATCCAGCCGCCGCAGCCTTGGGAAAAAGCCAATTTGGCGCGTAAGGAAATGACGATGGATTCCGATCCGCTGGATCAGGCATTTACCCAACACGTTTATTTCAGCAAAGAAAGCGCATCAGGCGGTTATGGCGTGGGCGGAGGTGGCTGTGGCTGCAACTAAGCAAGCAAAGCGCAATCTGGCACACGCCAGGGCTTTTCCGCGGGTCGGTGCGATCACGCTGGCCGCTTTCGCGCTGCCCGGCGTCATGGTGAGCGCGTCTCACGCAGAAAGTGCGCCGGAAGAAGGCGTGATTTCTGCGAAGTTGCAGGGTTACAAGGATTCGCAGCCGAACCTCGACCGCATCAAGGTGTATTCACCGTCGCTGCACGTACTCGCGCCGATTGCTGGCGTGTGGTCGGTCGAGGGCTCGTTGGTGCAAGACAATATTTCCGGCGCAACACCGCGCTGGCACACCAGCGTAACCGGCGCGTCACGAATGAACGATCGACGCGTCGCAGCTGACGTCAAGCTCACGCGCTACTTTGATCGCGCTGCCATCGGTGTGCGCTACGCCTATTCCGACGAACATGACTACCGTTCCAACGCGGTCGCCATCGATGGCCGTTATTTCAGCGCCGATAACAACACAACGTGGGTAGCGGGCATTGGCACGTCGCGCGACAACATCAATCCCGTCAACCAGATTGTCGAGAACGAACGCAAGAATGTGGTTGAAGGCATGCTCGGCGTCGTGCAGGCGCTCAGCAAGAATGATCTGGCGCAGTTCAATCTGACCTACGTCCGCGGTAGCGGCTACTTTAACGATCCGTACAAGCTTGTTGACGTGCGGCCACGAACCAAAAATCAGACGATTGGGTTGATTCGCTGGAATCACTTTATCGAAAGCAACAGCACGACCTTGCGCAGCAGCTACCGTTTCTATAACGACAGTTTCGGCGTGCAGGCCCATACGGTGGCGCTGGAGTGGGTCATCCCGTTAAACGAGCGATTCATCGTTACTCCGTCCACTAGATACTACACACAGCGTCAGGCGAGGTTCTATTTCAACCCGGTGTACGATCCTGAAATCGGCGAGCCCTACCCGGCGGGATACTCCACGAATCCACCGACGTATTATTCGGCGGACGCGCGTCTTTCATCGTATGGAGCCTTTACGGTGGGCAGCAAGTTTGAATGGCGCATCGACAAACTGTGGAGCGTGGATGTCAAGTATGAGCTGTATCAGCAGCGATCATCGTGGCGCTTTGGTGGCGGTGGCTCTCCAGGCCTGCAACCGTTCCGCGCACAATTCGCACAGATCGGCTTTAGCCGTCGCTTCTGACGCTAATCCTGTCCACAGCGGGAACGCAAGCTCAGGACTGGGTGCTACGCTCACCACGCCATGCGGGCTGTAGGCAGACTTCAAAGTTCGCTTGCGGGCGCGGATGTTCTCGAGAATGTCCGTCGCACTGGCGCGTCGCTCGTTGGGCCGGTCATCGCCGACTCAAGCGAGGCATTCGGCTTTGAGTTTGTCGCAATGGCGTGCCCGTGCGAGATCCGGATCGCTGGCGTGCCAATCGTTGACGCACAGCGCCTGGCCGAGCTCGCAATCGGTGAAGTGCGCCGTATCGAGACCAAGTATTCACGCTACCGAAGCGATAGCGTCATCTCGCAGATAAATGCCGCGGCTGGAAAACCGGACGCCGCGATCGGGCTCGATTCAGAAACCGCGCAACTGATTAACTTCGCCGAAAACCTCTTTGAGTCGAGCGGCGGACTGTTTGATTGCACGTCAGGTGTGCTGCGTCGGGCGTGGGACTTCAAGACACAAACGCCGCAACTGCCGGATCAGGTAACGCTCGCGACACTGCTGCCGCTGGTCGGATGGCAGCACGTTGCGTGGGACGGCGAGCGCATTGCCTTGACCCGGCAGGGCATGGAGCTCGATTTGGGTGGCTTCGGCAAGGAATATGCAGTGGATCGG
>JAYWAQ010000626.1:0-3405 GCA_043782305.1 Burkholderiales bacterium | reverse complement strand
CGGCGCGACCCACGCCAGCTCCGGCATCGTCCCTTCGGTCAATGGGAAATATCCCGTCGGCTGCAGCAATGTGGAGCAGGACTTCACGCGAATGCCCGTGGGTGCCGCGCCGTCTGACTATTGGGAGGGCAATCCGCTCGCCGATGGTTCGCACTATGTGACTGAGTTGCTGGTGAGCCCGACCAACGCGCTGACCTATCCGGTTGCGGTGCCGAAGGCGAGCGAGAATGATGTGTTCGGAAAGCAGGGCGGCAAACAGCTCCCCTACGCCGCCATCGCTTGCTATCCGACCACAGCCGCCAACACCCGTGCGGACTACGCGTTGCCCTCCGGCGTGAAGGTCATGAAGATGCAGCGCGGCGCAGAGGCCCCGCTGATCGCGGCGAACCCCGATGTCAGCGATGGCAAATGGCCATTGATGGTATTGAGCCACGGCCTGGCAGGCTCGCCGCTCGGCGACGACTACGTGCAGGTGATCGCGCGCATGGCGGCAGAGGGCTACGTGGTGTTCGCGCCGTTTCATGCCGACGCACGCTATTCGCGCATTCACATTGATGACGTCAATGACGCCTTTTACGTATTCACCAAGTATTCTGAAATCGCCGAGATGGAATCGATCCGGCCCCTGGGGCTCAAGCAGGGGCTCGATTATTTTCTGACCAAACCCGAGTACACGAGCACCATTGATCAGGACAAGATTGTCGGTTTTGGCGCGTCGCTCGGTGGCATGGCGATGATGCTGGTGCAGGGCGCAAAAATCACGGCGAGCTGGGCCGGTGCCGAGCGCGTGATCGTGCGCGACAACCGCTACAAGGCGGTGGTGGGCTATGTGCCCTACTCTGGTCAGCCGTTTCTGCCGGCATTCGGTGACAGCAATGGTGGCGTGCGCAGCGTGCGCGTGCCGTATCTCGGGATTGGCGGCACCGCCGATGTCGTCGCTCCGATCAGCCGCACCTCGCAGATGATTGAGGCGCTCAGCGGGTCAAAATACTTCGTGACGATCGAGGGCATGCCGCACGGCTTTCGCATTCAGGACGCACCGGAAATATTTGGCTGGACGTTTATGTTTTTAAACGCGCATTTGTCGCGCGATCAGGCTGATCGCGTGGCGTTCAACTCCGTCACCAGCATCCCCGGTGGCTCCGATGATCGTGTGCAAATCCGCAAGACTTTGGGCTGGGGCTCGCGCGATGAACTCGAAGTCGTCGAGTTCTTTTCGGCAGGTGCGAAAAAATATTTCATGACCGGGCGGCCCGATGAAATTGCCGCGCTCGACGCGTTGCCTGGCAACTGGGCGCGCACAGGACTGCGCATGGCGACTTATCGGACTGACGCTCCGCAGGGCGCGCCAATGTGCCGCTTCTGGGCAAACGATGGCGCCAGCATCAACACCCATTTCTATAGCACCAACGCGGGCGATTGCGCGCTGCTGAAAGCGCAGACGTGGGCGCGCGACGAGGGCACCGCGATGCGCGCGCAGGATCTGCTTGCGGCCACCACCTGCCCCGCAGACACGACGAAGGTGATTCGCCTGTTTAACCAAACCACCATCAATCACCGCTACCTGACCGACAGCCAATTGGCAAAAATTACCCTGCCCGCTGGTTGGAAAGTAGACGGCCCCGTCTTCTGCGCGGCAAAATACGAGGATTAATTATCCGGGCATAGAGAGCGCGTCAGATGAGTTCATCAGCACACAGAATGGCCGCAGCGATATTGCTCGCCGCGGGATTGATCGGCGCAGGCAGCGCGCAAACGGCCTACCGCTGCGACAACAACGGGCAAACCGTTTACAGCGACAAGCCCTGTCCCGCTGGCAAAGCAGTCGTCGGCACGCAGGAAACGCCTGAACAAAAAGCGGCGACCAAAGCGGCCAACGACCAGATGCGCAAGGACAATGCTGATCTCAACAAGCGTCTTTCCGATCGCGAAAAACTTGAAGCACAGGAGCGGGCCGCGGCGCGGAAGGCTGCGGGTAAAACAACCGTGGCCAGCGCGAAAGGAAAGGCAAAGGGCGCTGGCAAGGTAAAAGCGGTGAAAGCCGCGAAGAAATCGAAGCCCGCGAAGACACCACGGAAGAAGAACGCCGCGAACAGTGATACTGTGACGTCCTTGCCGCAATAGCGGCACGGCGGCGTCCAACCCTAAACACCTCGTCACCCCTGCGCACATGAAGATTGATTGCCCGTCTCGGTCAGCCAGGTTGCCGCAAGGTGCAATGTTTCGCGTCGCGGTCACCGTCGCCACGGCGATGGCGCTTCTCGCCGGATGCGCCACCGCACCGCCACCGCGCGGCGTTGACTACCCGGCGCCTTCCGTCGCTACCGTCAAGCCCCCTGCGCCAGCCGCGCCCGCATTACCGCCACGGGACTGGCGTGCATCGGGCAGCGGGCTCGACGCCAAGTACGAAACGAGCGCACTCCTCAAGTCGACGTTCTACAGCAACCCCGACGTCCTCTTGAAGCAGGTCGAGCGCTCAGGCGCCATGGGCGTTAATCGCGGGTGGGAGGCAAACGCGTCAAAGGGCGACTGGTACATCGAAGAGCAGCGCTTCGCCGACACCGTGATCGGCGCAGGCGTCAATCGCAATCGCGATGATTTGATCGACGCCGGTCTGCGAGCAATTGAATGGGGCTTTGCGCGGCAGACCGCCGACGGCAGCTTTCCGTGCAAAGACAACTACCTAAGCACGAGCTACTTCATAGCCGCGACCGCGCACGCCTTGTGGCTACTGGAAACGACGGGGAGCGGGCAGCCGTTTGTCGCGCGCATTCAATCCATTCGCCCGCGCCTGCAACACGCGGCGTCGTGGTTGGCTGTTGTCGCCCGCAGCACCCCCGCAATCACCGCACAACTTGACGCCTACAGCTCCCGGTACTTCGTTACCGGATATGCGCTCGCTGCAACCGCCCGACTCACCGGCGACACGGCGCTCGCGAGCGCGGGCGAGGAGACGATTCGTCGCGGCATCGCGCGACAACATTCGAGCGGCTACTTCTATGAACTCGGCGGTTTTGATGCCAGTTTTCAGGCGGAAGCGCTGGTGTATCTTCTGCGCTATTTCGATCATGCCGCGACAGCTGACATGCGCCGCAGCATCGAGGCTCCGATGAGTCTCGCGCTCGACTGGCTGGCGTCGCGCGTGTCGCCGCGCGGCATCGTACAAACCACGGGAAACACGAGGAGCGGCGCAGGGCGCGAGCGTGACCGCACCGGCCAGCCCCGGCGCATCAGCGCTGTTGCGGTATCGCGCGCTTTCGGACTCGGGCGAATGGTGCTCGGCACGAGTAAATTAGAGGCGCTGGCGAAGTCGGTCGCCGCTGCACGTCAGCCGGTTTGAGCAGGAAAATCTGCCTATCAGCTTTTCGCTGATATGACGTTTCTATCGGGGCTAGCCGCAGTTTT
>JAYWAQ010000625.1:0-3407 GCA_043782305.1 Burkholderiales bacterium | reverse complement strand
CGAAGCGAGTCGCTCTGCCTTCGACCCCACACATGCCTATCCGCGTGTGGCAACTATATGTGGGTGCAGGAGATGGGCAGCAAGGGCGGTCGCTCGCGCTGGATTAACCTCTCTCTCGTGCCACACAAATCAGAGTTGCTGGCGCTGATCGAGCGCGCGAAGAAGCGCGTCAAGAAGAGCGACGGAACACTAATCGTTAATCTCACCTTGAAGCAAGCGCGTCAGCGTGTCTACACCGCCTGTCGCGCTGTCGGACTGACGCGTGACCAGCTCGGCGTAACAGCCCACTCGTTTCGCCATGAGTTTGTCCAGGGGTCGACTCGTTGTGAAGGCTTCCCGCCGCCCGGCGATGGGCCAATCCCTCTTGACCGCCGTGATGAGCGTTCCCTTGCGCTGCTCGCACTGCTCGAGGTTGAGCTCATGGAGCAAGTCGGGCATTCGTGCAGGTTGAAAGCAGGGCCCTACTACGGCAAGACCCGGTACCAGCAGCTGATGGATAGCGGGATTTCCAACCGCGCCTGGACGCGCGCGCTCGGACGCATCGCAGACATTGCCCGCGGAGACCTACGCGCTATCAGTTTGCGACGCCACCAGCTGATGACGCTCACACTCTCACAAGTCGACGAGATCGTCATGCAGAACTACTTGAACGGTACACAACACGTTCGCGTGGTGAATCGTTCGCCTTTCTAACGCGGTCGACTCACTTCACCCCCCCCCTTTCACCGGTTTGATCAGCAGCGCATTTATCCCTATGTGCACGTTTCACAAACACCTGCCGAGTGGCTGCAAAGCAATTGGAAGGAGGCGCACTCCAGGGCAGGCGGCTTCCCGGTGGCAGCCCCGTTGTTTCAGAGCGACGTCAGCACGTTTCAAATGTACCGGTCGGATATATGCAATAACGTCCAAGTCTGGCCTGTTTGACCGCTGCCACCTCGGGGTGCAGACGTCCCTCGAGGATTTGGATGATTACGAAGGACCGATGACCGCACGGGAGGCCGTTTGCTTCGCGGCGGGCCGCGTGACTACCTTCAGGCACTCAGCAAAAAAGTACCGCTACTCGTTTTATCGCGTCACCTCCCGTAGGCGTAAACGCCTTCACCCGCTCATTTCTTCTCACTCCGAGCAACTAAGGTGTAATAAATATGCCAACCAGATCACCCGCCACCAAGGCTAAAAAAACTTCACGACGCGACGCGCGTCCCGCCCCATCCTTCTCGGAAGAAAGCGAGGCGCTTGCTCTACGCCTTTTAGAGCTCGGCCCTGACGAGTCGCGGTGGCCACGGGATAAACCGTGGATGGAGGTCCAGCGCGCGTCGCTTGAACGCAGCATCGTCATGGATGACGACTTCGACGCAAAGGTTACCGCCCTCACTGACGCACAGTGCGAGGCCGTTGAGTTGCCGTGGCTTAAAACGCGATGGGGCGGACTGCTGCTCACGGTGGGCGGTGATGATGACGGTTTCATTCATGATGAGGCTAGCGAGGATGATTTCGCGGTCGTCAGTATCGACCTGCATTTCGACGCCGTTCGTGCGTTCGATCACCGCGGAGGGGTGGCACAAAGTGGCGGTACAGCGTGCGCGGATGTGTCGATGTTGATTCAGGACTTGCTCGATGAGCGTTTAAGTGACAACGATTTCGGAGAAGATGGCCAGTACGCCACCGGGTGCGTCTCCATCATGGGCGATGAGGACACCTTGCCTGTGCGGTGGGCTGAGTTTTGTGAGCAGGTGCGTATTGGACTGTTTGAGGCGTGTGAGGCGGTTGTTGTGCGTTATTTGGTGCATGCAGATCATCGGCACTGTCCGCAGAAATGCTGAGTATGACGTTGTGAACCATCATTGGTTGACGCCGATGCGGCGTTGATCATGTGCCGAAATTCGAATGAACCGAGCCGATCCTGCGAGGAACTCGAACCTACGGCCATCTCCGGTTCCCAAACGTGGTCACCCATTGCTGGGCCCGGTGGTCAAAATCGGTCTGGCGCGAACACTACTGAAATCCTTGCGCTTGCGAATGTCCGCGTGTGCGCACCCCCGTCTTCCTAAGCTTTTGGCGAAACTTTACTTTGGTCAGCTACCAACCCGTGACCACAAACTGAAACGGAATCACCATTTGCCTGTCGCGAAACCCCGGATCAATCACGCACTCTTTTGAGCGTAAAGACTCGCTGAAATAAGCGACCGCGTCGTAGCGCAATTCGGGTTCGGAGATCGACCGATGCGTCACGCCGCGAACCTTGCCCTCCGCATCAACAAAAAACATAATGCTGCCGCTGGCCTGCCTGATGCGGAGCTTGTTCATCGCGGCAATGGGCGGTCTTGACGGGCGGCACCCGTCGGGTAGACGATTCATTTTCCCGCCACTACGAGCGGTCAAGTCATCAAGCGGCCTTACAACGCGTTCGTCACGCGCCTGAGTCGCGTCTGCGCGCTCGTACCAGTATCGCGCGCGAATGTAATCCCTGCGCGTGCCTTGCCCTTCCTGATAGGCCTTGGCGACGTTGAATTGCGCAGCCACATTGCCATTTTCTGCGGAGAGCTCAAACATTTTGAACGCGCGGTGCTCGTCTTTGCTCACGCCGGTGCCGTCGCGATACATTAACCCCACGATCAACTGTGCGTCCGCGCTCCCCCCGGCGGCAAGCGGAGTCGCGATTGACATCGCTTTTTCAAATTCGCCAGCCCGATACGCAGTAGCGGCTTCGTCGAGCGATGCGGCGATACACAATGATGTGCCAATTGAAACAACCAGCGTCGCAAACGTTGCCACCGTCAAACGTAAACAAACAAGCGCTGTCATACGCAAACATCCCAATTAATAGAGTCGGCAATATAGCCGGTTGTGACGAGCTTTTTTTCGTTGACGGTAGGGCGATGGGGTCGCATTCGGGTCGCTAGCGATCAGCACGAGTGGCTTGTCGCCGATCTCTTTGATGGTGATGGGCGGGGCAGCGCAACATGCTTCGTGTAAATTATTTTTAATCGGAAGGCGAGGGAAGCGAGCCACTTCCTGGCATTTCGGTACGGAATTTCATTGGCGCAGCAGCCTCCCGAAGCAACGCCCGATACAGAGAGAATCGGCCCCATGGTGCTACCAACGGAATCTGAGAATTCACTGAATGATGCCTATGCGCATCTGCTGGTGCACGACCTTGGTGGTGCAGTCGACCAATGCGCATTCTGATCAACGAAGCCAGTGCGAGAGAGCGCGTGGCCTATCGTAAATCCGCCCCGTTTGACATCCACCTCAAACAAGCGGCGCTTCATTGCCCACGCTTCGTCCACCGAGCTCCGGCAAACGCACTCGTCCGCAACGTACCCGATGGTCTCGACAGCACGCGTCAGTTAGGGGCAGTCTGATCGTGTGCAAAAAAGCTCAGTGGACGAGCGCGCCGTAGACCA
>JAYWAQ010000624.1:0-3412 GCA_043782305.1 Burkholderiales bacterium | reverse complement strand
TAGGCAATCTCACCCAGGTGCAAACGCCTGGCGCAAACAGCACCTTTGTCACCAAAACGATGGCCTACGACATCCGTGGCCGTCAAACCAATCTCAGCGACCCGGACGCAGGCAGCTACAGCTATGCCTACAACGGCGTCGGCGAGCAGGTCAAACAAACCGATTCTCGTAGCCCGGTCAACTTCGTCACCAGCACGAGCTACGATCCCTTCGGCCGTAAGACCTCGCGCACTGAAACTCAGGCGAGTGGATCGGGCTTGGCCACCACCGGCTGGGTGTACGGGGGTGACGCTGGTGGCTGTGCCAACGCCAAGGGCCTGTTGTGCTCAGTCACGTACGGCGGCTCCACAACGGCCACCACGACCAAGAGCACGGCGTACGATCAGTACAGCCGTCCGAGCGTCACGACGACCACCATAGACGGCAAGACCTTCGCCAGCTCGGTGGCCTACGACGCCTTGGGCCGACCGCTGTACTCGGTCTACCCGCAGGCCACCGCGCAGGCCGCACCGCTTGCCCTGCAACACTTCTACAGCGGCGCGGGCTATGCCAGCGAGGTCAAGCATGCCACCACCGGCCAGAGCTACTGGAGGGTGGATGCCCGCTTTGCCGATGGTCAACTGCAACAAGCTGTGCAGGGCGGCGTGCTTGGACTCAACCCAACTTATGACCCGGTCAGCCTGGGTCGCATCAGCGGCATGGATGTCAAGCTCGGTGTCGGTGGCACGAGCCTCTTAAATCAAACCTTCACGTTCGAAAGCGTCGGCAATCTCAAAGCCCGCACCCTGACCAGCCCCGCTGGGGCCAGCGCAGCGCGTAGCGAATCCGAGAGCTTTGGCTACGACGCGCTGGATCGCCTGGTCACCCACACCCCGGTCACCGGCATCAGTGATCAGGGTAGTGGCAGCAACGGCTATGACCTCGCAGGCAATGTGACCAGCAAAGCGGGACTACCGCTCACCTACACCAGCAACACGAACCGCCTGTGCGCCATCAACGGTGCCACTTGCGGTGCAGGTACCGGCAACATTGCCTACGACGGCAACGGCAACATCCAGAGCTACAGTCGCCCCCTCAACGCCGCCATCCCCGGCGCGGACGGTGCGCTGTTGAATCTGTACGAGTACAGCAGCTTCAACCTGCCCCGGCTCATCACCAAGAGCCTGTCCGGAAGTGTCACCGCCAGTGGTGAATTCTTCTACGACGCGGGCTATCAACGCGTGCGCCAGATCAAACGCAGCGGGGCAGCCACCACCGGTACGGCCAATATCGTCGACGACATCCTCTACGTTGTTCCGGGTGGCTTCGAGGTTCACAGGAACAGCAGTGGACAGGTCGTGAGCTCCATCGCCACCATCAGCGGTGCCGATGGCGTCGCCGCCACGGTCAGCACCAGCTTTGATGTGAATACCGGGATGCCAGTGGCGCAGAACACCGGTGCGAACATCAGCACCGCTCAAAGTGGCACCAACACCGTCACCAAACTGATCCTGAAAGATCATCTGGGCAGTATGGTGGGTGAGATCACCCTGTCAGGCACCGCAGCCAGTCCGAGTGTCAGTACCGCCACGCTGGTCATTCATGGCTTTGGGCCGTGGGGCAATGCCAGAAACACCTCCTCCCCGCTAGCCGAAGGGCAACGCGGCTTCACCGGGCATGAGCACCTGGCGGAGCTGGGCATTGTTCATATGAACGGGCGGCTGTACGACGCGGTGATTGGGCGCTTCCTGCAGGCTGATCCGATCATTCAGGCACCGCACAATGCGCAGAGTCACAATCGCTATAGCTATGTGCTCAATAACCCGCTGAGTTTCACAGACCCGAGCGGGTTCAGTGCCTGGACGCGATGGAGGGCACCGATCATCGGGATTGTCGTTTCGATACTGACGTACGGGGCAGCGTCATACGCGATGAGCGCCTACGCCCTGGCCAACGGCACAGCGACGGTATTCGCTTCAGCTTCTGGTGTGGTGAATGGTTTGGGTGTGGCGACAGCGGCAGCGGCGGCTGGCTTCGCGTCGGGCGGCATTAATGGTGGGAACATTCAGAGCGCGCTACGCGGGGCGTTCATGGCCGCGATTACCGCTGGCGTTGTACAGGGGATTGATGGGCTGGCAGGCGGCGCCGAAGTTGCTGGTGGCGGAGGCTCTGCAATGGGTTCGTCGACCGCAGCTGCGGATACGCCTGCCTCAACAATCGTCAGCGATGCATCGAACACTGGGATGGGAAGTTCCATGCCTACCCGCTTGGACAGCGTACTTATCACGGGATCGAATCCGGTTCCGATCGGCCAGTACTCCGGCTTTGCCAATATCTGGAACAACTACATTCTGAATCCCGCAAACGTAATTGGTGTGGGAATGGCTGGGGTCATGACGTCTGTCGGTCGAGTGGCTGCGACAAAAACTTTGTACCGCGCCGTGGGTCCTGCCGAACTGGCGGACATTCAAACGACGCAGGCGTTTAGAAACCTAGGATCTGCTGAGGGTAAATATTTCACGACATCAGCTAAAGAAGCTTCCTCGTACGCTAAGCAAGCAGTCACCATGTTCCGTGATCAGCCTTACACCATCGTGTCGACGGAGGTTTCCATGTCCATCTTCAAAGGATTGTTGCCCGCTTCAGTTGACGGCGGAATCACAGCTTGGGTAATCCCTGGTCTGCGACTAGAAGGACTTACACCAAAGATTTTTAATTTCTCGCCTATCCCATGATGACTAACAGCTTAAAGGCGCTAGTTCGATTTCACACCACTGCTGAAGGTGGTCGACTCAGCGACATTAGGGGCACGTCTCATTACGGCGCTCCGGTGTTTGTTGATGGACAAGGATTCGACTGTCGAATTCCACTTAACGGGCGAGTGCTACCGCTGGGCGAAACTTTGGAGCTGGAGTTGCACTTCCTCAATCCGAAGGCGGCGATTCCTCGACTGCCGAGTGGTGCTCACTTCACTTTGTGGGAAGGGAAAACTATCGCTGAGGGCACGGTAATTTGACGCTGCCGATAGCCCGGTACGTTAAGGATGTTTACCCGATGAAAACGAGTCGACCAATTTTTATCGTCCTCGCTCTCTGTTGCGGACTCATTAGCGGATGCAATGCCATGGACAAAACGACCTTGTGCGAATCAGCGCGGTAGGTCGGAACGCTTGCGGTTCCGACGAATTGGAGTGAAGTGACGTAACAGCCTGCCCGCAAGAGCCTCATTTCACATGGGCAAGGAGCGCGTTTGGTCTTAAACACATCCGTCTCGAAAGCAATGAACTGCTCAGCACCACACTTTAACGGCCTGACGGGCCAATCGAGCGCCGAAGTAGGGCGCTAACAACTGGAGTAGAGACGATGAAACGATCTAGATATCAAACTCTCGCAGCGGTTGCGCTGCTCGCCCTTCTGGGCGGCTGTGCCACTGC
>JAYWAQ010000623.1:0-3426 GCA_043782305.1 Burkholderiales bacterium | reverse complement strand
AGCAAAGCTGTAGAGCTTCTTCGGTATGCAGCCCACGTTGACGCAGGTGCCGCCCAACGCACCTGCTTCGGCAAGGGCAACGCGCACGCCCCGCTGTGCCGCCATGCGCGCGGCGCGCACGCCGCCACTGCCACCGCCAATTACAAACAGATCAAAATCAAATTCAGACATATCGACTCCATTTGCCCTGAAGTCTAATCTCGCAGTTGCGCAGTCGCGGTGGGCTGAAATCCGACAGGCCGCTAGGTCACGACAATCTTTGAAAGATCCTGCGCTGGCTTCGGGTATTTCGGGTTGATCGCGTCGAGCGTGTCGGTGAGCAGTTGCGCAACGTAGGCGTTACGTGTTGAATTTGAATTGGCCGGAATGATGTACCAGGGCGCGTGCTCTGTGCTCGTCGCGCGGATAGCCTCTTCATATGCCGTCATGTATTTGTCCCAGAACTTACGCTCTTCGAGGTCGCCGACATTGAATTTGTACTGCTTCACAGGATCAGTCCGTCGCTGTTCCAGCCGCTTTGCCTGTTCGTCCTTGCTGATGTTGAGCATGCACTTGATGATTGTCGTCCCGGTTTCGACGAGCATGCGCTCAAATTCGTTAATGTGCGCAAGACGCCGCGCCACTTCGTTATCGTCGATCCAGCCGTGAACTCGCGTGATCAGCACGTCCTCATAGTGACTACGGTTGAAGATCACTATCTCGCCCTTTTGTGGCACCTCGGCATGCACGCGCCACAGATAGTCGTGCGCGAGTTCACGCTCGGTCGGCGCTTTGAACGGCGCGACACGGATTCCCAGCGGATTGACCGAATCGAAAACTGCTTTCACGGTTCCATCCTTGCCCGAAGTGTCCATGCCCTGAAGAACAAGCAGCAGCTTCGTTTTCTTCTCGGCGGCGAAGCGATCCTGAAGGGCATTGAGCTTTCCGGCGAGCTGCGCTGTCAGCGCATTCCGCGCCGCCTTGTCTTCAGGCAACCGTTTGCGGTCAGCAGGATCGCGCTTCGAAAGCACAAATTTGCTGCCAGCCGGTGCCTTGAGAGTTTCGGAGATCATGACGGCCATTTAACTCACGCTGGGGCTGATGTCGATCAAGCGCAGTTTAAACGCTGCAACCGGCACTGGAAACCTCGCGAGCGGCGACATCCGACTTGCTTCGGGTCATCGTCACGCCGCGTTTGAGTGCGGTCATCTCCGCCAGGATCGACACCGCAATCTCGCTCGGCGTCTTCGCGCCAATATCAAGCCCCACCGGCCCGCGCAAATTTTTGACTTCTTCCGGTGTCACATCGAATTCCAGCAAGCGCGCACGGCGCTTATCGTTGTTGCCTTTTGATCCCAATGCACCCACATAGAACGCCGGAGATTTCAACGCCTCCATCAGCGCCAGATCATCGAGCTTCGGATCGTGCGTGAGCGCCACCACCGCACTGTTGCGATCCAGATTCATGGCAATCACTGTGTCGTCGGGCATCTCTTTGGTCATCGTGACTTGCGGCAGGTCGTGCCACTGCTCCTGATACTCATCGCGTGGGTCGCAGACCGTGACCTGATAATCCAGCGGAATCGCCATCGTCGCCAGATATTTCGAAAGCTGGCCCGCGCCGATGATCAGCAAGCGATATTTCGGCCCGTGAATCGTGGTCAGCGTTTTGTCATCGAAGCTCAGAACGTCCGCGCCGATCGCGGCGTTGCGATGGGTCACAGCGGTGGTCATGTCGAGCGTGCGCTTGACGATTTTGTGGCCTTCGAGATCGGCGAGCAGGCCACGAATATCCGAGAGCGGCGTGATTGGCTCCAGTACCATTTGCACGGTGCCGCCACACGGCAATCCAAACTGCTGCGCCTGATCTGCAGCGACACCGTAAGTCACCGACTCCGGCAGCCGCGCGGCGAGCTTGCCATCCTTCACCTGCGCGATCAAATCATCTTCGATGCAGCCGCCGGACACTGAGCCGATCACCTGCCCGTCATCGCGAATCGCCATCATCGCGCCGATCGGTCGCGGCGCGCTTCCCCAGGTGCGCACCACGGTGCCAAGTGTGGCGCGGCGACCCGCCTCAGTCCAGGCGAGTGCGGTTTTCAGAACGTCGAGATCAAGATTATCCATAAGTAGTTTCACGAAAAAAGTGGAATGATTCTGCGCGGCTATGCTGATTAGCTGTCTCGCGCCAATCGCTTCGAGTGGAACAGCTCATGTTTGACTGCTCACAGCAATTATCATGCGGGCATCGATCTTGCGAAAGACGCGCACTTTTCCCCAACTCCAAACGGACCTTCCGATGACCCTCCACACGGTTTTACCTCGCCCGGCCGCTCGCTTCGAGACACGACGTAGTTTCGCACCCACCATGCTTGCGCTCGCGATGCAGGCGACGTTTAGCGCGAATTCAGCCGCGCAGACCGCCGCACCGCTTAGCGTCGCGCCAGTCGTCATCACTGGAACGCGCGTCGCAGCCGATCCGTTCACCTTGCCGATGGCGATCAGTGTGGTCGACAGCGAGGCGATTCAAGAGGGACAGCTGCAGGTCAATGTGTCCGAATCGTTGCAACGTGTACCGGGTGTGAATGCTCAAAATCGCAACAACTATGCACAAGATGTTCAGCTTTCGTTGCGTGGCTTTGGAGCACGGTCGAGTTTTGGCGTGCGTGGCGTGCGGCTCTACACCGATGGAATTCCCGCCAGCCAGCCCGATGGGCAGGGGCAGGTGTCGCATTTTTCGCTGACCAGTGCAGACCGCATAGAGGTGTTACGTGGGCCGTTTTCGGCGCTGTACGGCAATGCCTCCGGTGGCGTGATCCAGCTGTTTACTAGCGATGGCGCGGTGCCGAACACGGTTCAGGCGAGCGTTGCAGCGGGATCAAATGACACCGTGCGTTACGGCGTGAAAGCATCAGGGCGGTTAAATGACGGTAGTGTCGGCTACACCGTCAACGTTGAGCAATTCGAGACTGACGGCCCACGTCCGCACAGTGCCGCAACGCGCACCAGCGCAAACTCAAAGCTCACTATCAAGCTCTCGGATGCGACGACGCTCACGGCCATCGCCAACGCAGTCAACTTGCCGGGCGCACAAGACCCGCTTGGTCTTACGCGTGCAGAGTTTGACGCCAACCCGCGTCAGGTCAATCCGCTGGCGACGCAGTTCGATACGCGCAAAAGTCTCACCCAAACGCAGGGCGGCATCAAGCTGGTACATCGCCTGTCTGCCGAGCAGACGATTGACCTGACGGCCTACACCGGTTCGCGCAGCGCCACGCAATTTCAGGCGATCCCGGTGGCGACGCAAGCGCCCGCAACGCACCCCGGCGGCGTGATTGATTTTGATCGCGATTACTACGGTTTCGACGCCCGATTTACGCAGCGTGGCGTGTGGGGATATCTTGTGGTTGGTGCGTCCACCGATCACCTGAATGAAGGGCGGCGTGG